>CAYQLK010000014.1:0-15539 GCA_964418515.1 uncultured Gammaproteobacteria bacterium
GGGCGAGTGGCGGAATTGGTAGACGCGACAGACTTAAAATCTGTTGGCCGCAAGGTCTTGAGGGTTCGAGTCCCTCCTTGCCCACATGTAGAGTAACCAAAAGGATTTAAAAGATATTCAAAGTGCAATCCAATTTTTGAATATTTCTGATAAAATCTTCCTACTCTAATGTAATTAAGAAAAAAAAGCATGGAGCCATTCAGCTTCGACTGGATTTGGTTTTAGTTAAAAAAACAAACGGGGTGTGGCGCAGCTGGCTAGCGCGCTGAGTTTGGGACTCAGAGGCCGAAGGTTCAAGTCCTTTCACCCCGACAATTTTAAAAAAGCAGTTTAATTAACTGCTTTTTTTATGTAAAACCACAAATAATCATCTTCTTTGGTTTATAATCAGACAAGGTATGTTCAAGTCACGGTTATTAATACCCCTATTACTAATACCTACAAAAAATAGCATGCTTAGAAAACTTATACTGTTTATTTTAAGTTTTATTACTTTATTTACCTTTGTAAAAAGCACATCTGCACAAGAACAATCGCAATGGATAATTAACAATTTTTTATCAACTATTAGTATTGAGCCAACTGGCATTGTACAAATTTCTGAAACAATCGAAGCTGATTTCTTTATTGAAAAACATGGAATATTTAGAAATATTCCTTTAAATTATTTTAATAATGACGGATCGAAACATTTTACAAACATCACCGTCTTATCGGTCATAAGAAATAGTAAACCAGAGAAATTTTCCACATACAAAGAAGGTAATGACTGGATTATAAAAATTGGAGATCCTGATAAAAAGATTTCTGGTAGACAAATCTATACTATTTATTATTCTCAAAAGGGAATACTTCAAAACTTTAACAACTACGACGAACTATATTGGAATGTTACAGGCAGCCAATGGCCTGTAGACATTACAAGCGCCAAAGCCACGATATCCATTAATAACGCAGATATTTTATCAACAGCCTGTTATCAAGGACCAACCAGTTCACGCGAATACTGCAACATAGATCAAGGTAAAAAATCAACAAGTTTTTCTACTACAAAACCACTACATTACGGCAACGATTTTACTGTTGCTGTAAGTTATCCTACTGGAATAATCCCAATTCTATCAGTTACAGAACAAAAAACTTTTTCGGAAAAAGTAATCGAATTTTTAATTTTATTAAATATTTTCCTAATACCTGTAGCTCCAATAATTACTCTTATTATTATTTTCCTGCTTTGGTTTAGAACCGGCAGGGATAAGGTTGAAGGAAATAAAAACAAGTCAATTTTTTTTAACAGGTCAATTGCAGCTGAATTTTCTCCTCCCGACAAGCTAAAACCAGCAGAAATCGGCATTCTGTTTGATCAAAAAGCCGATACTTTAGACATCACCGCCACTATTATTGATTTAGCAGTTCGTGGTTATCTGCAAATAAAAGAGACAAAAACCAAACGGTCTCTTCTTCCAGACAAAACAGACTATACATTAATAAAAATCACTTCAAAAAACGCCAAGGAAAAACTTATTCCATATGAAAAAATGTTAATTGATAAATTATTCAAAACAAAAGACAAAGTTGAACTTTCTTCATTAAAAAATACTTTTTTTGCTGATCTAAAAAGTATTAAAGACCAAGCCTACAAAGATATGACAAGTAAGGCAATTTTTAATTCAAATCCAGACAAAATTAGAAAAAAATATCTAGCGATTGGCTTTGTGTTATTTTTCTTAGGTCTTTTCCTAATGTGGTGGTTAAGTATTTGTGGTCTAATAATAATTATATTTAGTCGAATTATGCCAAGCAGAACATCGTATGGTTTTGAGCTTTACCAAAGATCAAAAGGCTACAAAGAATTTATCGAAAAAGCTCAAAAATATCCTCAAAAATTTTATGAGGACAATAATCTATTTAACGAGGTATTACCATATGCCATCATGTTCGGGGTTGTTGAAAAATTTGCTAACGCTGCAAAAGAAATGGGTTTAAAATCGAACAATAATTCGTGGTATACAGGACCACACCATTTCAATCCTATTTTATTCAGTTCTAATATCACAAACTTTTCTAACTCTTTTTCCTCAACTTCGGCTTCGCGTCCAAGTAGCAGCGGCAGTGGTGGAGGGGGATTTTCCGGTGGTGGTTTCGGTGGCGGCGGCGGAGGAAGCTGGTGATGAAAATTAGTTACAAAAAACTATTACTATTATCAATAATTTTATTCGTAACAGGAGTAGTTTATTCAATCAAATCTCAATCTAATTACAATTCAGAAATCAGTAAGCTAATTGTCGAATCTCAATCATCAGGAGCATTTGATTATGACAAACAAATTGCAAAGATTAAAGACATTCTAAAAAAATATTCATACAAGGAAGCGTTAATTTATGCAGAAAATCTTCCCATTACTTATAGGGAATACCACTCAATTTCTCACTATATTGGCCAAGAAATGTTCAAATCATTTGGAGTAAATGGTGTGGCAAAATGCTTTGATAGTACTCTACAAGATCCATATTTTGGATGTGCGCACGGCTTTTTAAGTGAAGCTGTTAGGGGTACAAATTACGACATGCGTAAAATCGAACAAGGCTGTAGAACTATTACATTAGGCAACCACGCATCGAATTGTCTTCATATTATTGGGCACAGCATATTACATAATTTGGGATTCAACGATGAAGCATTTATTAAAGCAAACAAGATATGTGAACAAGCTTCAGATCTAGATACCGCCAACAGATGCAAAGATGGAACAGTTATGGAATCAACGTTTGCACGCCTAGGAACAGACGGCAGAGGATTAGTTCCCAAGCTAGAATTTGATCCAGAAAACCCTTACTATCCTTGTCCTTTAACAGATAATTCCAACTGTTATACCTTAAAACCAGAATATTGGTTAAGATCACTCAAACTTCCAGTTAACCAAATTGTTTCCTACTGTACCAAAGCACCCAACCAAACTGCTCAAGAAAAATGCTTTTGGGGACTAGGACTGATGATGTGGAGCGAATCTTATGTCAAATCAGAAAATATCGAGAGCTATCAAGCGCTGCTATCAACTAATATAAAAAATTGTCAAAATATTACTTTAGAATTAGGAAAAGATGAATGTTTAAAAGGCTTTAAAGAGGCCGAAAGCAAACTAAATGATGGTACTTACCGCGACGTTAAACACATTTTTTAACATAACCTGTAATTTATTAAAATAGGATATAATCACTCAATGTATTTACATAAGTTTATTGCTGGTGCAAGCCAGTTATCACGAAGAAAAATATTTACCCATGTCAAAAATGGCGAGGTGTCAATCAATGGTAAAAAGGAGCTTAACTTTAATGCAGTTGTTAAATTAGGCGACAAAGTAGCGATAAATAATAAAGTTATTACATTTACCTCTCAACCTACATATTTAGTTTTGTATAAACCTCGTCAAGTTTTGACAACTTTAGATGATCCTTTTGGTCGCAAAACAATCGTAGATTGCATACCTGAAAAATACGCAAACTCTCGGATTTTTCCCGTTGGAAGATTAGACTACGAATCAGAAGGATTACTAATCCTTACTAACGACGGCGATTTATCACAGAAGCTGACACATCCAAAATACGAAAAACAAAAAGAATATGAAGTGGTTGTTAACTACGAACTCGAGTCTAGGCAATTACATATTTTCAAAACTGGTGTCAAAATTGAATCAGGATATGTCACCAAACCAGTTATTATTACTAAGGTAGGACCGAAAACCTATAGAATAATTTTAACCGAAGGGAAAAAACGCCAAATCAGACAAATGTTTAGTTATTTTAACATCAAAGTCACACGCCTTATTAGAACAAGTATTGGTCCACTAAAATTATCTGACTTAAAAATAAAATCGGGAGAAATTAAAGAAATCGATCCAAAAATATTTGAGTAATTAAATTAAGATCTACTTCGAGCCTTTGATCTCTCATTTTGAGTCAAAAACCTTTTTCTCAGTCTTAAATTATCCGGTGTTATTTCCAACAGTTCATCTGCTTCCAAAAAGTTCAAACACTCTTCCAAACTCATCTTCTTTGAGGGTGTAAGTATTACCGAAATATCAGAAGTCGAAGATCTAACATTTGTTAATTTTTTCTCTTTTGTCACATTAATTTCAATATCTTCTTCTCTGGGATTTTGTCCAATAATCATTCCCTCATAAACCTCAGTCTGTGGATCAATAAAGGTAATTCCTCTTTGCTGTGCGTTATTAAGCCCATAAGTCACTGCTTTTCCACCTTCGGAAGCAATTAACACCCCACTTCTGAGTTTTGGTAATTCGGCTCCAAGTGGCTGCCAAGAATCAAAAATTGTATTAACAATTGCAGTACCTCTTGTCTGAGACAGTAACGCATTTCTAAGACCCAATGTTCCTCTTGTGGTTAAAGTAAATTTTAATCGGGTGTTTCCCTTATGATCAGGCTGCATATCAACTAAGTTAGCGCGCCTTTTTGACATTTCACTTGTTACCGCACCAACATATTCATCAGAAACATCAATTGTTACTTCTTCAACAGGCTCCAGCTTTGTACCATTTTCTTCTTTTAGCACAACTTCAGGTTTACCAACTTGAAATTCAAACCCTTCACGTCTTAAATTTTCCATCAAAATTGACAAGTGCAATTCACCTCGGCCAGATAATAAAAATTCATTTCCACTTGTTAATTCCTCAACTCTTAAGGCCAAGTTAACTTCTAACTCTTTTTTTAATCTTTCTCCAATTTGTCTAGAAGTCGAATATTTACCCTCACGTCCAGAGAAAGGGGAAGTATTAACACCTAGAGTAACTTTTAGGGTAGGTTCTTCAATATTAATTTCAGGTAAAACAACTTTCATTCCAGACTCAATTACCGCATCCCCAATCTTTCCATCAATACCAGTTATGGCAACAATATCACCAACAATTGCCTCAGCAGTTTCAATCCTACCCAACCCTTCATAAACCATTACTTTTACTGCATTAAATCCTGTCTCTTTTCCGTCTCTACCCCTCAAAACTAATCTCATTCCTTTCGAAACTTTACCTGAACTAATCTTCCCAATCACATATTTTCCATTAAAATTATCAAAATCCAAATCAGTAATAACCATTCCAAATGGTTGTTCTAGTTCTCCTTTAGGGTGAGGAATATATTCAACTACTTTTTCAAACAAAACTGACAAATCCGCTGGTTCATTAAAATCATTGGGCATCTTTGTCCATGCTTTTTCATCTCGACCTATTGCATAGAGAAGGGGATAGTCTAAGTGTGCATCATCAGTAGCTAATTCTAAAAACAAGTTTTCAACTTCTTTTTCAACTTCTCCAACTCTTGCATCTCTTTTATCAATTTTATTTATTACTACGATAACTTTTAAATCAAGCTCAAAAGCTTTCTTTAACACAAATTTTGTCTGTGGCATCGGACCTTCTTGTGCGTCAACGATAAGCAAAGCCCCCTCAGCCATATTTAGTACACGCTCAACCTCTCCACCAAAATCAGCATGTCCCGGTGTATCAATAATATTTATTTTAATTTCACCTCGAGTTACAGAGGCAACTTTTGAAAGAATCGTAATTCCACGCTCGCGTTCTAAATCATTTCTATCCAGAATCGTGCTCATAGCAAACTCCTGCTCATTTTCACGAAAAACTTTGGCTTGTTTTAACAAACCATCAACCAAAGTAGTTTTGCCGTGATCAACGTGAGCGATAACCGCTATATTTCTAATATTCTTTGTATCCATAATTGCAATAAAAAATCGCCGCTTTTTATAGCTGCGATTAAGCTATTTTACTATAAGTTATAAACATTTGCTACCAGATAAATAAATCAAAAAGCCGACTCTTTACCCGCACCTATTTTAAGCACCTTAAATGACAACAAACAGCTAACGAGCATTACCATTCCGCCTGCGATAAAAGGCAATGGAATAGCTAATGTAGCGATTACACCAGCAATAACCGGACCAAACACACTACCCAAGCTAACATAAGCAGCATTAAGTCCTTGAATCGTGCCTTGGCTTTTTGAGTCTGTTTCTTTAGAGAGAATAGTTTGAATAAGTGGAGCATTAAACGAATTAGCTAAAGCCAGTATGATTGACACAAAAATTAACCCATACAAATCACTAGTAAACACATAACCGACAAACCCTATAGCCGACAAAAAAAGTGAAGATCTTAAAGTAATTTTATCTCCAAATTTTCTGGTAACACGAGCCACAAGTAGAGCCTGAGTAATTAAACCTACGACACCAAAAACGGTAAAAATAATTGAAATCTGTGTTGCCTCCAAACCTATCACCTTCACACTAAATGGCTGAAAAGCAAAAATAAACATCCCGAATGCGAAATTAATTAAAAACGAAATTAAAAGTGTCAGTCCCACCTTGTCGTCAGTTAGTGCCTTAACTAATTTGACCATGTCAAAAATTCTTCCCTTAGCTACTTCTCCAATGTGCTTATTTGTTTCTGGCAAAATCGTTCCAGTTAGTATTACTGCACCAACCGAAATTATTCCTGCAATTAAAAACGGTACATAGTCACCAAAACCCAAGGTTAGTGCAGAAATTGCAGGACCAAAAACAAAGCCAAAGCCAAAAGATGCGCCAATTATCCCAAAGCCTTTTGCTCTATCCTTAGGTTCTGTCGTGTCAGAAATAACAGCAGCTGCAACAGGAATATTACCCGCGGTGATTCCATCTAAAGCTCGAGCCAAAAACAAAAAAATTGAGTTTGGCGCAAATGCCGCCATGAAAAAAGAAACTGCAGTACCCGTAATCGAGACCATAAGTAACGGCTTGCGACCATACTTATCCGATAATCTACCTATAAAAGGTGTAGAAATAAAAGAACAGAAAGAAAAGAGTGCAAATAATAAACCACTCTCAAAATCAGATAATCCAAACTTCTGAGAGTAGCTATACATTATTGGAATAATAATTCCATAACCTAATGCGTTCACAAAAGCGATTACTGCAATAACCAATAAATTACGATTATTTTTAAACATAATCTTAAATGTTAACAAATTACACAAAAGCGAAACGAACAGCTATTCTATTAGTTGGAAAAAAATGTCCGATAAAATATAATCATCAAGCTATTTTTTAGTTCATCCTTTGCGGGATGGTGAAATGGTATCACACCGCCCTTTGAAGGCGATTTTCTAGGTTCGAGTCCTAGTCCCGCAGCATTTTTCTGCCTCGGCAACTTTTTGCCGAGCACAGAAAATATTGTGACTCGACAAGACCCGTCAGGTTCGCTCTTTTTGGAGTACTATTGAAAAAATCTATTTCAATAGTTTGTCCCAAAAATCTATGAATTTTAAAAAAATTCATACGTCAAGCTAGTCCCGCAGCTAGTTAATATTAAGTTAATAATTTTTCGACTCCAAAAATTCAGAAGTTTTACTTATAGCATTATCGATCGACAATTTTATCCCATTACCTTTATAAATATTTGCCACAAAATACCCAAAAAAAGTATCTCCAGCCCCCACAGTGTTTGGAGATTTTATTTCTCTTGGTATCAGTGTTAAGTATTTTTTTCCTTTTAAATACCATTCAACGCCTTTTTTGCCTTTAGTTATTATAAGTAAACGATTTTTTTGGTCTTCATAAACATTTTTAGGCAAATAATTCATTTCCTCTTTCGTTCCTTTCAAACAGTATATTTTCTTAGAGTATTTAATACTGTCTGACCAAAGTATTTTAGCTCCAAATTTGTTAGCATCCCTAACAAACCCTTGTATATCCACAAAAATTTTAGCTTTCGATTGGTCCATTTTTATCATATGCCATTCATTAAAAATCGTTGATATTACAATAAATTTTGAAGTAGTGTCTTTTACGATTTTGGTTTTATTTTGCCAGCCAATTACACGCCCAACCTCACCATCTTCGTTGGCCTTAATCTCAATATTTACTACTTCTCCATGGTGTGAAAAGTAAGAGACATTGCAATCATCCAGAGCCTTTTCGATAAAACATAGTGGACCACCAGTATTTATGGTTACTTGATCATCTTTAATTATTTTGTCTGTCGAATATGTTGAGAATATTGAAATTTTTTTATTTTGTTTTTGAACGACAATCATCTGAAGATATTTCAAATTACAACTTTTAATAACAAGCCTTGTTTATTTTGCATATTTTACTTCAAAATTTATTTTTTTTCATAAAAAAAGGGGAATGCTTTATGCATTCCCCAGACACTAAACGACGACTAATATCTCCTCGCTTTCTATTTCCTGCTCCTCAACCAGCTTTCGTCTGGTCAAGAGGTAAAGTCCCAAGAGAACAATCGCTGCTGCACCGACTCTGATCACAACCGATTGAGTATCAGTTGCAACGTCACCGAGGGACCCCACCCAGATCCAGTTCAACAGGTAGGTCAAAAACATCGCCGGAATGATGGCACTCTGCTTTAGAAAGCTCACCATTGACATCTTTCCACCGTCTCTTCGAGCTTGAGATTCTAAGACAACCTCAAGGAACCCAAAGATCATAGTAAAAAGAATAAAGGGCAGCGCACCGGTAAATCCCCCAAAAAGAACATCCTGGAAAATTCCAACCTTACCGGCGACAACGACCCAAATTACGACAAAGACTGTGGCAAAGACTGCGAAAGACAGAAATCGCCAGAATGTGAAGTTGATTGAATCCATTCGTCGTGATCCAGCCTGGAAAAACCAAATAGAGATCACGTACAGAAAGTTATGTGCAATCAGCACGATTAGAATCAGCCCTACCGAGATCTTGATACCATCCTCGAAGTTAATACTCGACAATAGTATTCCCAAGAAAACGATTGAGGCTGGAAAAGTCATGGACAGATCTATCCTCCTCCTAACAAAATCAAGCATGAGCAGCAAGACCAGCACCGCAGAGGAAAGTACCACTACTCGCGATGGGCCATAGCGGCTCAAACCTAAAAGATAGAAAAAGGTTGCTCCGGCTCCGGTAAAACCAGCGCTGCAGACGTACAACCAGTCCCTTCCGACAGGCCTTTGCCATCCCTGGAATTGATCACGACTCAGCCAACGTCCCAAAAATTGCCCTTGAGGCAAAAATAAGAGACAGCCAATCCAGGAACCGACGACAACGTAGATCAATGACCCGATTGTTTTGTCTGTCGAGTCAGTGAAATACCTGACAACCACATGGGTGTCAGACAAGCTGTAAATACCGGCAGCGAATCCGGATATTACCGCCAAAACCGCTACTGAATTGAGCCATCCCCCTATGGATTTTTTCACCGTTTTTCCTTTCAAGAAAAAGGGCCACAAAATCACATCACTGCTACTTGTGGCCCTAGAGCGATTGAGTCAGGGTTAACCTTCGGCGTAGCGCGTGATGCGCATCGCTTCGCGAACCTCTCTCATTGTTTCTTCGGCAATTTTCCTTGCCCGATCTGTGCCTGCAATCAGCGCATCCTTTACTTGTGTTGGATGCGCCTCGAAGTACGCACGCCGCTCGCGGATAGGATCGAGCATCTGGTTGAGGGCTTTAGCCAATTTGACCTTCACCTCAACATCGCCGACCTTGCCGAGAACATAGCGCGCCTTCAAGTCTGCAACTTCATCCACGTCAGGATTGAAGATATCGTGGTAGATGAAGACTGGATTTCCCTCCACGTGACCAGGATCGGTCGCGCGGAGACGGGTTGAGTCGGTGAACATCCGCATTACGGCCTTTCGAACCGTTTCAGGGTCATCACGCAAATCAATGGTGTTGCCCTTGCTTTTGCTCATCTTCGCATCACCGTCCAGACCCACCAATCGCGATACTTCTCCGGTGTAGATTCTCGGAATTGGAAAGATAGTACGGTTTTCGCCGTACCGTCGATTGAATTCCCGTGCCACTCGTCGAGTTTCCTCGATGTGCGGACGCTGATCCTCACCAACAGGAACAAGATCGCCTTTCATCAGAAGAATATCGGCTGCTTGACTAGCGGGATAATTGACGAATCCGAGACTCATGGCATTGTGTTCAGACTCCATGTCTGCCATTTCGCTTTTGAGCGTCGGGTTGCCAATATGCCGTTTCCAGGGAATCAGCATACTAAGCAGTAGTGTAAGCTCAGCATGCTCCGGAATGTAGCTCTGAACAAAGAATGACGACGCGTTGGGATCGAGGCCAACAGCCAACCAGTCAAGTGTGACCTGGTAGACAGAGTCTCGGATTAGCTCCGGCTTATCGATGTGGCTGCCCAATGCCTGATAATCGGCGATGAGGAAAAGACATTCGTAAGTCTCTTGGAACTCAAGCCAGCTTTTCAGTGCACCGACGTAGTGACCTAGGTGCAATGGTCCAGTTGGACGCACGCCCGTCAGAATCCTTTTTTTGAGGGTCGTGGTCTGCCATACTTCCCGCTGTATTCGCACCCCCTCATCCATGAGGAGACGGAACAAACGCTTCGTGAAGTCAGTGTTAACCCCCAGACTCTGAGCTTTCTCAGCACGACCTTGAAGAACTGCCTCTTCTCGTTCAGGATGAACGATGGCGATATTGTTGTTCAATTTGGTCTTGGTTAAAGCGATGGAAATATCCATCCTCTCCACAACCAAAACCAGAAGCTGGCGGTCGATTTCGTTGAGCTGAATAACCTCGTCCGGGTGCCCAGCGTTCTGTGTCTCGAACTGAGACTTCAATCCTTCCTCCGTCAGAAGACGATAATAGGCTTCTGCAAAACCTGGGCTCATACCCAAATTAACCAGATCTTGTATCTGCTTTTGCAGAAAAACGTTGTCACGCTGTGACATTTTCAATCGAGCAGCGACCAAGGTAATAATCTCGCTGTCAAGGCCATCTAGCCTTAAACGTGCGAGCTCCAACGACATCGGTTCCACACCTAGATTGATCATCTTTCCTTGTCCTTTACAATTTTGAATTTGTTGTTGGTGCTGTTAAAGTGCTAAAAAAATGCCCAGCAGTTGAAATCAACTACTGGGCGCTCAGAAGGTCAATAGGTAGTTGTTATAACTCCCGCTTTGTTGTTGGCTCGACAGACTCGAACGCTTATGTGTTTTGGCACAAGTGAGGGGAATCGAACCCCTATCTTCGGTTTTGGAGACCGACACCCTTCCATTGGACCACACTTGCACCTTTGGACACTTTCGTGTCACCAAACTAGCTGTCCCAACAATCCTTTCTTTCTTCTTGAGGAACATATTTATCATACTTGGAATAGTTTGTCAATAATATTGTGATTTCAAAATTATAAGATATTTCCTAAAAGGGATTAGTAAAAAAATAAAAAAAGACGCCCACTTGTTTGTAGGCGCCTTAACTCTGCCATCTTTCTCTAAAGTATTCCTTGAATTTTTAGCTCGGTTTTCAACGCAGACGGAGCGGTAAAAAGGAGTCCCACCATTCCAACTTGCCTTGCAGCTATGACGTTAGCCTCTGAGTCGTCGATAAATAAAATGTCACCGAAACTGACCCGAAGTCTCTCACGTGCCCGCTCGAAAATCAGTGGATCAGGTTTAAGAGCTCCAAGCTCTGAACTTGTCATGACCACATCGGGATTAATGTCTGGGTGATCAGAAAGAATTTTTGCCAAGAATTCAACATGGATATTGGACAAGACAGAAACAACATGCCGCTTACGTAATTGCCTGACTATCTCACTCATTTCCTCATCGACTCGAACCATCGAGTAGAGCTCGGCTCCGCATTGCAAACCCGGTTTATTTACGGCCGAGCCGATCGAATCATAGAAGGCATCCAGACTAATTCTGCCTAAATCCAGTTGATCTGCCAGATTTCGCAGTTTCCGAAGCCCTTCCGAATCCAAAGTATTTTGATCTACCCAGTCTTGAAAAACCTTAGAACACAGAACTCCAAACCAGTCAAACATGATAACCTTAATCAAATCCTTTTCCTTAACCTAGAATCTTCACTTTGCGACAATTAATTCCGTTGCTGATTATTTGTTTTAAAGTTCATTTCCAATTCAATGGCACCATTCCAAATTTCTCAATTTTGCAACTCATAATATCACATCGAACCTAACAAACTTGTCCCACAAAACAATTATTGAGAGATCTTACTGTTATAATTTAAGGCGTGAAGAACAAACTCTTAGACTCAATTAAAAAACAACACCCATTTATAATTGGTATGGTTCATCTTGCACCTCTAATTGGTTATGACAACTCCCCAGGATTAAACACAATTACCAAGCTAGCCATAGAAGATGTTTTAGTTTTAAATGAAGCCGGTTTTGACGCTATTTTAATCGAAAATAATTACGATATTCCTCATACAGAATTCATTCCCGATAATGCAAAAAAGCAACTTAATACTGTAATCAAAAAAATTAAAACATTTACTCATTTACCGATTGGATTATGTGTGCTGTGGAATGACTACAAAACTGCCATTGATATTGCGAGTGCGCAAGATTTAGATTTTGTAAGAATACCTGTTTTTGTTGATAAAATCGAAACCATGTACGGTTTCACTATTCACCCAAATCATAAAGCTATCAAAAAATACCAAGCTGATCATAATGCCACAGAAATCTGCCTTTTTACTGATGTTCAAGTCAAACACTCAACTATATTAAATCCCCGACCTCTTTCAGAGGTCGTCCAAGAAGCCGAAAAAGAGGGAAGTGATGGAATAATTATTACTGGCAAGTGGACAGGAGATCGACCACTAACAAATGATTTAGAATCAGCTCGCCAAACAACCAAACTGCCAATAATTGTCGGCAGTGGTGCGGACAAAATTAACATTACGGAACTTAAAAAATATGCTGACATCATTATTGTTGGCACAGCATTAAAAGAAGGTGTTGTTTCTAATAAGGAAATTGAGCCTAATTTATTTCCTTGGCAAAATCGGCTGGTGAGAAAAAAAGCAAAAGAGTTTATTCATAATGCCAAAAAATAGACTTTTGAGGAATAAACAGCAATCTAATTTTGTATTCGTCAAAAAAAAGGGCCGCAGTTGATTTTACTCAACTACGACCCTATATCGCACTAAGAACTAATTCTGCGCGATATACCAGAATAACTCTTGACCAACCCCCTAACTGCTCCTGACTGAAGTACCGATAAGCACTCCTGATATCGAGCCTTCAGCCTTTCTGTCCACTCCGAGTCGTCATCAAGTCCCCCCAAATCTTTGATAACAAAAAGTCCGAGTGCAGCATTCATAGCCAAGTAACTCTGCAATGGATGTCCAGCAGAACCGGATTCCAATGCAGTCAAGTTGGCTTGTTTTACGCTGGCGATTTCGGAATTAACCAGAATATCATCCCAAGACAAACTTATTCCAAAGTCACTTGGAGTAATAATCCTCTGGCCCACGAAACGGCCGGCGCGAATAAATGCAACAACCGAGCTGGCTGGGCTAAGCTCATCCAGAATTACCTGGTTTGCAAAACCAAATTCTTCCAAGTTCTGACCGGAAACGTCATCGGCCAAGCCGGCAACGATTGCCCCGTTGACCAGATTTACTAATCCTTTCTCTACCAAGATTTGGTAGCTGAGAGCAACAGTCTGAGGGCTCACCTTATCGTTCACACCCATGATCTTATAGATCGGCTGGTGCAAGCGAAGCGGCAAAGTCATCGGACCAATGATGTGGTTGATCGTCTCATGACCCAGCAGATGCGACAAATCATGAACGGTTTTGAAATTGTGCGCGTCTGCGTAGTAATACCCTGTGGCATCAAAGAGAGTTTCAATCTCCTTCAAACTCTGTTGTGTTGTCCGAGCACCCAGTAGGTCTAGGGCATCGGTGGATCCCACGGCTGTGGTATTTCCATACGATCCGTGTTTAACGACTAGATACCCGAGCGCACTTAACACAAACGAGGTCAGAGTTGAGACATTGATAGTCTTAAACGGGCGACCACCTATTAGGAATCCCTGATCTCCGCCCATACCACAGGTTTCGACGATGGGCTCGTCAGTCAGATCTAGGGGCACAACATCTAGCAGGGTTGCTGCAACGCACCCAGCCACTTCTTCAGCGGTTATACACTGAAGTGCCTCTTTGGTAGCCATCAGTTGCAAAAAACTAACAGCCTTGTACTTGAGAGTCTCCGACGATGGGAATTCGGGCCATACCCTTCGTAGTTCAGTCTCGATCATTTGGTTGGTGGCAGCCAAAACCAAGAGCATGCCACCATAGGATTGCTCATAAGTTAGACTTTTGCCGCTTTTGACAATTCGGTCGATTGGCCCAATCCCAAGCCGCTGATCAGCAGACAAGCTAAGAATCGGAACTTTATAACCAACTTGATCATAAAGCTTTTCGCGTGCTGCCTGCTTTGCAGTGTAATGACCAGGCAAACTAATCTTCGTTATCACTTTTCTTTCCTACTTTCTTTTTAGTTGTTTGGTGATGTTAAAGAACAAAAAATCGTCCTTGCAGAACTTACGCATGTAAATCCTGCAAGGACGATCTATATCGTGTTGCCACCTTGCTTTTGCTACCAGCCTTACAGCTAGCAACCTCTTTAACCAACTCTACATTTTAGCGACATTGGTCATTCTATTTAACGGTTGAATTCCGTATTGGCTACTATTTAATTCACCAATCAACGTAGCTAAAGCTTCGTTGGGCCCATTCTCCCAACTCAACGTTTTGAGGCATTCTAGTATAAGCTTCAATTATTGTCAATCCACATCACAAAAACTTTTTTTCTCTATAGAACAACTATTTTAAAACAAATAAAGTATGGTTAAAGACAAAGAAACACAGATATTTTGGCGGGCATTTAGTTTACAAAGGCCCTTAACAACTGAAAGTATTTGATATAATCAAAAAAAATAAGCAATTCTTAACAACCCTAGTGTACAATCCGAATACAATTTAATTGAATATAAATGCTGAAAAAAATTAAATCTTACATCATCGAAAACATCGCTTATATTGCACTAATGCAAGCAATTGTCTCCATGCTGGGCAGTCTTTATTATAGTGAAATAAGAGGTTATATACCGTGTCAGCTCTGTTGGTATCAAAGAATTTTTATTTATCCAATAGTGGCAATCATAATTGTTGGATTGATTCGAAATGACAAAAAATTATATCAGTATGTACTTCCACTCGGCATAATTGGCTGGTTAATAGCTTCCTATCATGTTCTGCTTCAAAACGGTATTGTGCCCGAAACATCGATTACTTGCGACATTACAGCCTCATGCGGAACAAAATATGTTAATTATTTTGGTTTTATATCTATTCCAGTACTGGCACTCATTGCTTTCTCAGTAATTATTGCCAGCATGTTAATCATGAAAAAATCCACTCAAACCATTGAATCAAAAAAATAATTCTTTAATACTAAGTCAGCAACCTTAAAGTATTTCTCATAGCATAACCAAAACAACTTTCGTTAATAATATATCCACCTGTCCAATAGCGTTTTACCAAATCGGATATTACTATTAATAAATCATTATAATCATACTCATCAGTAGCTAAAACAAAAAATCTCCACAACTAAGCGGCACTTGCAATACTTCCATATTTAGTTTTAGCTAAACTGGGAAATTTTAATTGTCGGTACTAAT
>CAYQLK010000014.1:15639-22445 GCA_964418515.1 uncultured Gammaproteobacteria bacterium
ATACTTCCATATTTAGTTTTAGCTAAACTGGGAAATTTTAATTGTCGGTACTAATTAGTACCTTCTGTCAGATCCACCACGATTTTCGCGAGGTTCCATTGGACGAGCTTCGTTGACCGTGATTGCACGACCATCAAGTTCCTTTCCGTTGAACATTTCAACTGCTTTGTCAGCTTCTTCTTGCGAAGACATCTCTACAAAACCGAAACCTTTAGAACGATTGGTGAATTTGTCTTTGATTACTACTGCGGAAACAACTGATCCAGCCTCAGCGAACATTGAGTTCAAAGACTCTTCAGTGGTACCCCAAGCTAGTCCTCCAACAAATAATTTAGTTGCCATTAATTGATTTCACCCCCTTTACAAACATTTTTGCTATTAACTTTCATATTTAATTCTAGATGTTTTGGAGATGATTCTTTCGGAATTACGATTACCAACACAACTTAACTTAATACTTTGAAATATATTTATCTAATAATTATATCTAAATTTTTCCTAAGCACAATAATTAATCTACAAATGTAATTGCTGAACCTTTTTTCTCAGCTCGACCAGTACGCCCAATACGGTGTACATAATCATCATAACTCTCAGGCAATTCATAATTAATCACGTGAGTGATATTATCAATATCGAGCCCACGAGCTGCAACATCTGTCGCAAGAAGAATATTAATTTTGTCATTTCTAAATGAGTCCAAAGCTCTCTGTCTTTGATTTTGGTTTTTATTTCCATGAAGAGCAGCGACCTTAAATCCTCTTTGTTCCAAAGCGCGTGATAATTTTTCCACACCCCATTTAGTTCGACCAAAAATCAAAACTTTACCAAAACCTTCCTGAATAAGTAGGTCGTGTAAAATATCAAGCTTATTAGCACCCCTTACGTTAATCACATCTTGATCAACATTTAAAGAAGTTTCCTGTTTCTTAACAGAAATAGTTACAGGATTGTCAGAAAGAGATTTCATAACTTCAGTAACACCAGGAGTCATTGTGGCTGAAAAGAAAAGTGATTGTCGGAATTTTGGAAGATGCGAAATAATAAACTTAATATCATTAATAAAACCCATATCTAGCATTCGGTCAACCTCGTCCAAAACTATGGTTGAAAATCCTGCAATATTTAATTTATTTTGATTTTTAAGGTCTTTAATTCTTCCTGGCGTGCCAATTACAAAATGATAAGGATTTTTGAGTGCTTGAGCCTGAGGGCGAATATTCACTCCCCCTATACAAAGTACAGAAACCAATCCAGCATTTTCTGTAAAATCCGCAAACTCACTTCTGATTTGAACAGCTAGTTCACGAGTTGGAGCTACAATTAATACTTTTTGATTACGATCAATATAAACTTTATTAATTAAAGGTATTAAAAATGCGGCAGTTTTACCTGTACCTGTATTAGCTATTCCAACAACATCTTTTCCTTCCAAAGCAGGCATAATCGCTTGATCTTGAATAGGAGTAGGGGATGTATAACCTTTGGAAATAATATTTTGTTTAATTTTTTCTGCAATATTAAAGTCAGCAAATGTGTGAGTGGCAATATAAGGATCAGATTTAACAAACTCGGCTTCTTTTTTAATAATTAGCCTAGGATCCATATATTTAATTTTATTTCTAAAGTGGTTTTGGCCACCAGAATTAAAACCACCACCAGAACGTGATTGATGAAAATTCCCGCGAGAACCACCCCGAGGTTTATCTCGGCCGCCAAAAGACGGTCTTGAACTGTAACTATTTCGACTCATTTATTTTTTTTCTTGTGAGGGAAAAATCAAGGCAATAAAACCGCTTACATAGGAAAACAACAATCATTATCAAAGATTTAAAGATACTAATTAAACTTAAATGGAACAGAGTATCTTTATCCAAACTGACAAAAGAATATGTCTAAAAATATAAGCAGATTTATTGCTTCAATCTGCCTCAATATTAGTCCAGTATAACATGTCTTTGTCTAAATAGCAAACTAACTATAAGACTATAGTAAATATGATTGGGTACAGATTAGTAAAAATTTGTAACCTGTAGTTAATAATTTCACTTAAAATAAGCAAACAAATTGAAAATTTGGTAATAATTGTAAGTAACCATAAAATCACTGTCCATATGCCAAACACCTTCGGTGCATCGGTCGACAAAGCTGTCAAAAAAATAGAAACTTCTCCAGCAGAAAGATTGACAGTTTTTCTAGAAATTGATCCCAAAAATCAAGGCATAGCTGTCCTTAAACTGCCAACAAAAATTCAAAAGGAAATTTTATCCAAATTAACCGATGACGAACTAATTTCACTTCTTAATTATCCAGACCCAGACAAAGTAACAGACATTCTTCAACTTATTGACGAAAGAAGAGCAGAAAATATTTTAGAAAAACTGAGTTCAAGTATTAAGGAAAAGGTTGAGTTTCTTTTAAGATTTAATCCAAAAGCCGCTGCAGGACTTATGAATTTGGACTACGTGGTAGCAGGTTCCGATGAAAGTATTCACAAAATTCTAGAATCAGTTATTAATCACGAAAAAAGAAATAGCAAATTTCCTACCATTCTAATTGTGGCAGACGGCAAACTACTAGGAGAACTCCCAGGTCACGTTTTAATTACTCATCCTACCGGCAAACTTGAAAAAATTTCTCCACTTATCAAAAAACTACCTGCTCTTGCCTATGACACTGATGAGCATAAGGTAGTTAATTCTTTTATTAAACATCCTCACGACAAAGTCGTTGTTTTAGACAAAGACGACAGTATTTTAGGCATAATTCACTCTGACGACATCCTTCGACTTGTTGACAAGCACTCAATGAAAGATCTTTATGGGTTTGCTGGTGTTGACAGTGAGGAGGACGCCTTAGACTCGGCATTCACAAAAGTAAAATATCGCTACAAATGGTTAATCATTAACCTCGGTACAGCATTTTTGGCAGCCTCGGTGGTTGGCCTCTTTGAGAATACGATTTCAAAATTTACGCTCCTTGCAGTTTATATGCCAATTGTAGCTGGAATGGGAGGAAATGCGGGCACACAAACGATGGCCGTAACTATTCGTGGATTAGTACTAAAAGAAGTTGACCTTAAAAGCGGTCACAGGCTAATCTTAAACGAGATGAAGGCTGGAGCCACAAACGGCTTAATTAACGGACTGATTGTCGCAACAGTTGCAATTATCTTTAATCAAAGTCCTTCACTTGGATTTGTCATTGGCACTGCCATGGTTGTTAACCTTATTGTCGCCGGTTTCTTTGGAGCTCTTGTTCCACTGGTTATGAAAACGCTCGGCAAGGACCCAGCTAGTTCAGCCACAATTTTTATAACTACTGCCACAGACGTAATTGGATTTTTTGTCTTTCTTGGGCTTGCAAGTATCATCCTTAAATAAGGATTTCACAAAAAAACTAACATCTAACTTGCATTAATCGAGAAGAAAAACAAAAAAATAATAATATTCTCTCTTTTTTAAGTATGATTTTTTTGTCATAATAGGTTACAACTATGTCTGAGATCTTGCCCGACGAACATCAACCGCCGATTTACAGAACAGGTGAGGGAAACCCACTTCATCAAACTATTTACGATCAAACGACTGTAGAATCACAAGCTTCACACGGACCTGATCCTCTCCCAGAACACATTGATTTAACTACCCCAGATAGTTCTCAGCCTCAAACAGAGCTTGCTGCTCCCCAAAACACATCACCAAAACCCGAAGCAGGGCCATTACCAGAGTTAGAAAATAGTGGTATCGAAGAGCTAGTAGAAATGTTTGAAAAACTTGAAACCGCTTATCGAGCAGCGAGCGAAGCCGATAAAACCCTAGGAGATCAAATTAGAATTGCTGTTTCAAAAATCCAAGATAGATTAAGATCTAGCAATCCAAACGAGGCAGGATTTGCACCAATTAAAAGATCTGTAGATACTTTAACTGCATCACTCACACAAAATCCATTTTATAAGTCTTTAGTTGAAGGGGATGGTAATCATATTCCAATTCCATCTTTTAAGGATGAATTAAAACAAACGCTTTCTCGATTTAGAAGTTCTGTTGATCAAGCTGAAAGAATGAGGCTTACCACTGAAGCAGAAACGCTAGTAAAAAACCAAATAGCAAAAATCGAAGAATTAACTAGCAAACAGAAAACAGACGAGGCACAAAAAAAAGCAATTCTAGCAATAATTTCACAAGCAGAAAAAGAAGCAGTAGATAAAGAAAGACAGATTATTCAAGTTGTTAATGACGGACAGCCACTGCCTCCAGAATCAATTTCTGCGATATATTCTATCCTTGCTAGAGAACTAGCTAGTCAAGCTCGTTCAGGTGTCAATCGTGGCAGTAGTAGTGAAACACTTACTACTCTTGCTCATTCAGTAATGGAAAAACTTACTAACATTACTAACAACACTAACCACACCAATGAAACTGATCCAGCACCTCACCCTGAACAAAATACCGAAACCAATAATGGGGGAATAAGTGCTGTACAAAAAGAAGTCATTGATAGAGCATTTAGCGATCCAGATAGTAGAGAGAGATTAAAAACCGTGATAGAAACCTTTGGGACCAAAGAAGTTAGAGAATATTTCCAATCAAAAATCAACAGTTCTTCTACACAAGAAAGCTCCAATCACATTTAAACAAAAAAAACGGAGTCGCTATTTAGACGACTCCGGTAATATTCACTTCCTTTCGACCAGGCTAGGCCTCAAACTACCGCAGCTGAACCAATATTGGATCCCCAATTTTGGCTTGAGCCCGCCCTAACCTTTAATGACTTAACCAAGGCTCGACGCTTTAGAACTCTACCATCAGGCAGTTGCCTGATTTGCCAGAGAGTTCTTTTGGTTCGTCTGTGACTCCACCCTTTATCGGCAAGCCTCCCTTTGTGCTCCCAAGCAGCTAGTTCGAACTCTCGAACGATTACCATAAGAGCTGGACGCAGATGATAAAGAATTTCGTACCTACTATCCGCCAAACTCACATAGCTTGGGTAGCTAAGTGGTCCATCTGGCATCGGCGAGTAAGTCGTCGGCTCTTTTCCGGTTTCAAGAACCCACTGCCAACCGATAAAATCGCTAGGCTCTGTAGGCCCATATTCGTACTCGAACTTCGGGTTCCGAAAAACCCTTGGCCATGTTGGACGGTCAATGTAATGCCACGCAATTTGTTTAGAAAGCCTGCGCATCTCTTTCTCCACCCAAGGAAGTTTTTCCTCGAGCTCAACAATTGACGCTTTGGCTTGTAAATAGGTATCGTGTGGAAAATACATTCTACCGACCAATGAAGGGTCAGTCAGCCAGCGAAAACAAGAGTAATCGAGTGTGTACAGCACCGTTGTTGAACTGTACTCCTCAAGTAATTTTACCCCCATTTCCATAAGCTTCAAATACTGACGCAAGGTCAGCCTCATGCGCATTGACTGCTCGGCAATCCTACCATTTCTGATTTGATGCAGGTTACGCCACTGACGTTTCGAATCATCAGTGACAACAAGCACACTCTCGTCTTTAAGTAGAATTCCGAAATTAAGTAGAATACTGCTGGCAACCAGCCGATCAGCAATTCCACTTCGGACATTAGGCGTAATAGACACCTCACCCTTTCTGTGTTTTTCTGGTAACACATACTCAAGGTCACTAATGACCACGAATATCTTTTCAGTAACCAAAAACCTCAGAAATGTAAGCATTGGAACGGCCTTAATTGCCAATTCCACCCTCCTTATCTTCTCCAAATTAAAGTGCTAAAAACATTATAACCTATAGTAACGCTATAGAAAAGCTAACCCAATTGACAATCAAGAACTTTTCTCTTAAAGTTAATTTATATGACGGTTAAACCGTATCTGGTCACAATAAGCCTATTAATAGTGCTTTCAATATTACTTACTGGATGCAAAAAGGCATCTGACATTGCAAGTGAACTTGGTGGTAAACCCACCCCAACTCCAACACCATCTGTTGACCCTAAGGATGTATATGTTTCCAAACTAACAAATATTATCGATGTCGCAGCCAGCAAAAGCGCCAGTATTAAGGAAAGAGACATTATCGATGGACAAGTCGCAATTTTGGCAGACGTTAATGGTGGTGAATTAAGAGGGGAAGGCGGAATATATCGCAATTTTGGCGTATACAATGTCTATGCCAAAATAAAACTCGACCAGCCGAAAAACAACAACTTTTATCAAGCCTGGGTCAGCAATCCAAAAACAGGGGAATACTTCTCGATTGGCAAGATGGAACCAGACTCCATCGGACAATACAACGTTTCATATAACACCGACAATATTCACCCTGATTTTGATAGAATTATCGTTTCTCTTGAATCTACAGACGACAACCAGCCAGAAAAACACATAGTAGAAGGAACGATCGGAAATATTCTTGGACCAGCCGTTACCAATTAATAAATTTCTCACCCGCTAAAGATCACCGATTCTAAATTATTCTTTTTTTTCAAAAAATCTTTATTTTTATTTGACTGTGAAGAAAAATATCTAAGGAAAATTTAATACCACTGTCGTCAATCCTTCGCGAAATCCCAAAAGTCAGCCCCCAAATAATCCCAACGAATTCGACTTTCATCTGGATCTTTAATATCAAACTGCGAATCTACAAAATAGAAAAAATCAACAGGCTCATTTGAATAATTCCACGCACCATGAGCCACTCCGTTTGGAATATAAATCATCAAAGAATTGCCACCACCAGCCGCCATACGCATGGTCTCATTAAAAGTCGGTGAATCTTCCCTTGTATCCCAAAGTGCAACCAACATACGAGACGATGGTGGAATATACCAAAT
>CAYQLK010000015.1:0-15592 GCA_964418515.1 uncultured Gammaproteobacteria bacterium
CGTTCCTATACACATCATAACTAACAGCACCTGAAGCACTTCCCCATGAAACAAAATTTTGAGTAGCAGAATTCCTAGCTACCGATATAGAGAATGATCCAGGCGGACAAGCAAAGGTGGTGGCTGAGGCTGTATTAGAATTCGCTGAATCCCCTCCGGAACTAGTTGCTTTAACTGTATATGAATACCCAGTATTACAAGTAAGCCCTGTATTTGAATAGCTAGTCGTCGGTGCTACAGTCGAAGCAATTTGAACGCCGCCACGAAAAACTTTATAGCCGGTCGCACCAGTTGACGGACTCCAACTAAGATTTATTTGCGTTTGAGACACAGCCACCGCAGTCAAATTAAGTGGTGCAGGTGGAGCAGTCGGCTTGTTGCAATAAATATACATTTGACTTGATGACCACGGCCTCGAAGGAAAAAAAGCTGGATCATTATTTACATACAAAATAGGATAAAATGCAGTTTGTGTGCCAGTACTAGGAAACTCTGGACCCGCTGGATTAAAACCTGAACTAAACGTAACCGTAAGCGTTGCAATTGCAGTATCCGAACTTCCAGACGAACTGTATGGATATGAATATGTGCCAGAAACAGGAGACATCGAGACACTTACTCCGCTAGGTAGGGGGCTATTCGGTGTAGATGTATCCCCAATTGTTCCTGCAGAATAATTGGATCTAAAAGTTCCATAAGTTGGAGAAGAAGAATCCCATGCAAATTTCAAGCCAAAATTCCTAAAACCGGTATATGTTGGCGAATTAAAGCTATTTTCGCCATACATTGTCAGTGTATATGTCCTGCCTGCACAATTCTGATTATATTGGCTATTTCCTTGACTACCATGCGTATCAGCCGCAATCCACCAGTTATCAGCGAATACATCACTAAACCCGAAAGCAAGCTTCAAGACCGCCACACAAACAAAAACAGCTGATAAAAAAGTAATCCTAAAATTTCTTAATGAAAAATTTAAAACCATTTCTCTCTTCATTTAGGTATGACTGTTTCAAACCATTTAATATTAACAACCTTATCTGTGGAAACAGAGATCTCCCGATTTAAATCAAGCGAACTAGTCAAATATATTCTATCTCCACTTTTAATTTCATTAAAATTTGCAGCCCCTAACATCTCTTCAACATTATTTTCAATAAAACGATTTTTACTTATACTTGAAGAAGTATCAACCGCAACTTGATACTCTTTCCCATTATCAGATTGAACTGTCAGAATTACACTCTTTGCATTTCCCGACACAGTCAAACTTTTCGATTCCGTAACTTTGGAAACTGTTCCCCAAATATCCAGCAACTTATCTGGATTTAAGTTTTGACCAAAACTCGTTCTCGTGTCAGATTTATTTGCATTCTGTAAGGTTTTTTTTGAGTTCAGTATCACCAATAGTGAGCCGACTACGAAAACCATAACAACACAAAAAACCACAACATATACGATTTTGGGGCGCAATTTATGGGGCAATCTCATTCCAGGATGTGTTGGAAACTGAAAGTAAGTCTCCAAAAATTATTAAATACTTAGGCTGGTAATTGATAAGTTCGCCTGGATCATCTGCTACATCATCTGGAGCCCCAGTACCTGGATCAATAATTCTGTCAAGTGCAAATCCTCCATAGCTATAAACAGCACCATCAATCACTAATTGATCAGTAAATTGTATCGATGGTAAATTGTATGCGGATCGAAAAGTGTTCTGCGCTATATAAATACCATCTGCTCGAGTTACAGTATCGCGAATATTAATATCGCCTTCGACCATAAACACTACACCATTCTGATTACCGGCAATCGTTAAATCGTTTTCAATATACAAATTACCTGACCTGACTATTATCACAACAGGACCAGTAAACGAATAATTGCCTGTGTATGTTAGATTTCCACTTGTTGTATATATTCCGCCCGGCAAAGCGCTAGGTGCAGGCAAAGCCACCGCTTTGGACTCATACATCGACATTAATTGTGAAAATGTTGCAGGATTCGTACTGAATTTATCATCATCGGACACAGACCAATTTTGACTTCGGAAACTAGAAATTCCCCCACTCTTTGATAATTGTAGAAAAGTCGTATTAAACTTCCCGACAGGTGCATCAGTTCCACCATCAATGATACTTCCACTTGCAACATCTCCGCCTGTCGTTTGCATCCATCCAAATATATCCTTCTTCAAACAGAATGCTCCAAGCGAATCAGCGTGCCCACAAGTATTAACGGCTGTTACGTACACATACAATATCGAATCTTCTGGGAATCCCTCGCTTTGAGCGGGTAATGCTCCAATAGCACCATGTGGGGTCAACTTCGAATAATCGCTTGAGTTCCAATCAAAATCCTGATCAGATCCGAGCAACGTTCCGGTAGTCCAATAATTCTCCTGCGTATTCCAGTCAACTGATGTCGCAGTAGCTGTCAATGGATCTTGGTCCCCATCATCTGTAATCCTAAATTCATAGTAGCCTGTCGGATCACCTTTTAGGTTGCCAATCCACTGAACATAAGGCATTCTCGACATTGTTGGTGGATGTCCACCTGAATACCCTGCAATTGCCCCGATAAATACCGGAGTATCAGGTATTTCATACATACAAGGTGGTTCATTACCACAATCAGTCGAGCTTGGAATGGTAAAGGCTTGACTAGCTCTCAAAACACCAGTTGGATATATTCCAGAATACAAGCTCAAAGTACCTGACGCATCAAAAGAATACACCCCCGCCAAGAGATTTACATAACTTCCAGAACTACCAGAAGTATAAGGTAAACTGGCTGGAGAGAAAGAGTTCATTATGTACCAGTTCGATGTAGAATTTACATTAAACCTAATAACCCCTCCTGTACTTGGTGGTGTTTGAGGCCAGCACTCAGATGTTCCAGTCATACTCCAAGATTGTGGAGTTGGTGTAGGGGTCGGCGTAGCAGTTGGTGCAACACCACATGCCGCAGCAGTTGGTATTGTGTAAGAAAAACTATCCCTCAATACTCCAGTACTATAACTTCCACTGTACAAACTAATCGTACCCGACACTCCAAATGGATACACTCCGCCAAGAAGATTAGTATAGGTTCCAGAATTTCCAGAATATGTCGGATTTGAACCTGAAGCAGAGTCAACAACATACCACACGGCCGGAGCAGAAACATTAAACCTTACTACCCCGCCTGAGGCATTGTAACATTCACCTGCCCCACTGACATCCCAAGATACAGGTGGAGGTGTGGGTGTTGGAGTAGCGGTTGGTGGAGGAGCACAATTTCCAGTTATAACATCAGCTTGATAAATAATTGGCCCATTTGCATTTGCTGGCGCAGTTGACCCTCCATTCCTAAATTCCGTACGATACCTACGATTACTGGCAAGTCCAGTGAAGTTATTATAATCAAGACCAACTGCCTCATAATACCCAACCATATTGCCAGTTGTTGTGTCTATTACTTTATACACAACCACAAATCCTGAAGAAAAAGAACTCATTCTGATTCGTGCAGCGCCAAACCCACAATCTGAACTCACATTATAACTTGCGGGCGGAGGTGGCAATGTCGGGGTTGGAACTGGTGGAGTTGCTGTTGGTGTCGGGGTCGGTGTGCCCCCACCACAATCAGATCTTGAAGTTGCTCCTCCATTATTTGCCATTATAGTTAAGCTGGAATAATTTCTTAACGCCACATAATAATATGTCCCTTGATTCAAGCCCGTATAAACCCTCGACCCACTTCCGGACAGCGCACCAAACGTCGATTGGCTCCAGCCAAACTGAGTCGATTGCAAATACCCTTGATTCCCTGAAGGTATCGAATAATTAACTGTGACATTAACCCTCCCAGCTGAACAAACCTCGCTTGTTGTAATTGACCAACTACCAGAAGATGGAGTTGGAGTTGGTGTATTTGTTGGTGTTCCACCACAAACATTCGTTGCGGTCGTAAAATTATTTCCCGATCTTGACGGCCCAATATTACTCCCCAAATATGGCCTAACCGACCAAGAAATACCTACACCTGGACTAAAACCGTTTACAGTCAAGGTACTAATATCACCAACAGTTTGCGTAAACACTTGACCTGTAGAAATAACTGTCCAAGTTACTTCATAATTCCACCCTGTCTGTACTCGCCCCCACGAAAAATCAACTTTAGAATCATTCTCGTAACAATATGGATTAGCACTAGCACTCGAAACAACTAGAGGTGGCGTCGGTGTTGGGGTAGCAGTTGGAGGAACATAATCAGGAAAATCACAGCTAACATTTATAGTCACACGATAAAAAAGAGGATTCTCTGTAGGTGGAATCCCATCCGTTGGATCAACACACTGGACACCACTTTGATAAGTAGCATACCACCAGACGTAATATGGGGGATTTTCTCCACCTGACAAAACCGGATAGGCTGACACCCAATTGTAACTTGACCCATTCGCCGGTGGTAAATAACCATAATTCATATCACCAGGGTCACCAATTCGCTCACAACCAGGAATTGTACTTGGGTCGTATTGTACATTTGGACAATTCCCAAATAGATAAACAAAATGAATATTCAATGGAACACTTTCGGTGTTAGAAAAATACGCGCTAACATATTTATCAACTGCATAAACTTCACCATCGCCAGCTGAACTCTTAACCACAAAAAAAGCAGCAAATACAAACACTCCAATTACTAAATTAAGAATAAGTTTACTGAGCTTGGACATTTTCATTGGTTATCTTATATCCATCCTGCGATTTATAAAATTGATATTTTGTTGGAAATTTTTCAGAGATTAAAGTCTCAAAAGCAACAATTGATGTTTTTAATTTATCATTAGATTTGTCCTGATCCAAAACAGCTACACAATTTTTGTATGCCTGATTGTATGCAGTAATCGCCTTAGACTCCTCCAAAAACTCATAACTTCCCAATGCTACTAAGCTCTTTACTGTAACATCCTCGAGATAAGGACTTTTTGAACTATCCTTCACCTCCGATATTAGAGTCACAACAACCTCAGGCTCATTCCCACTCATACACTCTTTTTCATCAATACATGGAATAACAAAATCTGCTCTATTAAATTCTTTGGGGAAATCTTTTTTGGCTGAGGCCCACAACTCTTCCAAATTTTTCTCTTTCTCATCACTTGGACGAATCACATAATCACTCAAACTCTGCTCAAACAAAGCAACATAGCCTAAATATGTTTTATTTTGCTCCAATTCCTTCTTCTGATACCCGGCAACCTTTCCAGCATCCACCTCTTCGCCCATCGATTCTGCTTGATTTGATAATTTTTTAGTTAGATTATCTGTATTATTTTTTACCCAAAACAATGCGCCAGCCACAAGCAAAACGAACAATAACACTATTACAATAAGATAAAGCTTGGTGTATCCTCCCACATCTTCACGACCAAAATTCGCACGATATAACTTAAACCTAGGCAGTATCCACATAAACACATCTTATTGCGTTTACCCCCACTAAGTCAATCGATTTTTACTTTGCTTTTTCCAAAACAATGTCACAACCAGACACATCCTTGATTGCATTAACCTTTCGAGCTACATTTTGCTCCCACGCGGCAACCAACTCGGCCTTATTTGATGCTGGCAACCCTTTTTCTTGCAAGTGTTCTACAATTAGCACTTCAACACCCGCCTTCAAACCTTTAGCCAGCTCGCTAACAGCAGCATCATCTTGAGATTCGGCAATCACAGTAAGTTCTGCATAAATAGTCGCAATCTGACCAGCCAAAGTAAACTTATTGGGATTTTTCTTATAAAGTGCCTCTATTTGGTCAGCGTATGCGTTTATTGTGTCAATATTACATGAACCCTTGGGAACCGTTTTTCCCATATAAACTTCGGTCAAACCAGCTTTAATCGCGGCAACATCAGAAATAGGCTTAATTACCTCAGCTTTAGGCGTTGGTGTTTCCACTGCCTTTGCTGTCGGCTCAACAGTAATCTCAATTGTTGCTGTCAGGCTTGGCTCAGCTGTTACTTCAGCTCCCAACACTGCACTTTTATCACCCTCTCCGCCTCCGCAGTCAACTGCTCCTACTCCGGCCAAAGCCAAACTAGTTGCAGCAAACACCCGCACTTTCCACGGAACTCGATTTATATTTTTTTCTGATAAAACTTGTGGTGAATAACTTAATTTTTCCGACATTTTGCCTTTCTTTCTGGGCAGCAATCAAGCTTTTAAGTAAACACATTATACAACACCTTTGCAAGTCTATAGGCCTATTACAATCTCTCGGGCACTTTCGCACCTTCGGGGTTAGCTAACTTTGCAATTACCAAAAGTCTCTTCCAAGTTGTACCTGGCGGATCACAAGTTTGCATAATCAGTAACGGTTCCTGTGTATCAAGATTGTAGTAACTGGTGTCATTGGCATCAACCACAACTTTGTCATCAACAATGTAATCGTATCTGACATCGTTAAAATATGTAATTATCCTGTCACCCACCTCAAGCTCTCGTAGTAAATAAAAAATCGCATTATATCTAGGCACATCCCATACATTCTGAGTCGAGTGCGAAAAAAGAAAAGAGACCCCTTTTTGACCAGGAAAAACACTACCTTTAGCGTGAGCAATTCCCTGTTTTAGCGCTTTCTCATATTCTGCTCTGTTAGAAGGATCAATATTCGGAATAATCGTAGAATTTGCACCGATTTTTTCAACCACAACCCCAAATTTTGTCGATTTAGGCACAATTGTGGAAAAGGTTGTACCAGACTCATCCTCAATCAAATCACCAAAACCAACTTCAGGCGTTGGACTTATCTCCTCGTTAGATATATCCTCATCTCCCAAAGAACTATTATCACTAACTCCAAATTTCACCCCTAAAACATCATCAAAACGATATTTAACCTCAGCTGATAATATTGGCCAAAATGTAATTACAAGCGTAATGACTGAGCCTAAGATCAAAAAATTACCCAATGTACGTACCCAAACAGTCACAAAATAATCTTTCCGTCTCTTCATTTTCCTAGTCATATAATTTATGATTTCTAACCTACAATTCAAGCATTGTCTCAAGTCTTCAAATTTAAGAAATTTTTGCTAATTTCCATTATATTAAAGCCATGTCAGAAAAAAACGACAATTTACCCGTAATTTTTTTCATTTGCATAGCAACACTAATAGTGCCAATTATACTCATGCCAATCGAAAAAATCGCTCCGTATCCATTTGTATTTGAAGAAATTCTTAAAGCCGTGCTTGTTTTATTAATTTTAAATTTTTCAAAACACCAAAAACAATTAGTATTAATGATTACCATAACATTCCTTTTTGCACTTTCTGAAAACATATTTTACTCTACTAATTTTATAACTAACGGAATTCTTTACAACTTTTGGCAACGATTTATTCTCACTACTACTCTGCATATATTAACCGCATTAATTATTTTTATTCCAAGCCAGAAAAAAATAGAACTCATTACCCCTGTAACAATTCTGGCGATGATAATACATTATTTTTACAATCAATTAGCTCTACTTGCATTTTAAATGAGAAAAAAAACAATACTCACACTTATACTTATTCTCTCAATAAGCTTAAACGCATACCTTCTCCATCTCACATTTATAAAAAAGAATACCGAGAACCAAAACCCGGCGCAAAATTCATCACCACTTCGTTTTGTAAAACCCATAAATAATAATTTTATTGACTCAAATATCTCAGAGTCATCACATATTTTGCACTATGCTGATCTTAAGCCCAGCATCGAATCCATAATTGATTCTAATGCAACAGTCGGAAGTATTACTGGATTTTTTCTTCAAGACATTAGTACTGGCGCTTGGCTGGGAAACAACGAAAAAGAAGGGTTTGTTCCAGCTAGTCTGTTAAAAATTCCAATCGCAATGACAATCCTAAAACGAGTCGACCGTGACGAGATAAAATTAACCGACACAATAGAACTTACCGAAGAAGATTTAGACAACGATGCAGGTAATCTATACAAAAAAGGTGCTGGCACAAAATTAACATTCTGGGAGGCAATAAAAATTATGATTCTTACTTCAGACAATACGGCCAAAAACGCCCTAAAACGCCAAGTTTCTGATGCAGAAATAAATGCTATTTTTACTCATATTGGCATACCTAATCCATATCTAACCCAAAACAGTGCACTAGTTACGCCTCGAGGCTACATTAGAATTTTTAAATCACTATATTTCGCAACATTTATTTCACCAGAGCTTTCTGAAAAGCTTTTAGATTTAGCGACTGATACTCAGACCGAAAACCTAATCTCTGCTGGTATTCCACCTGAAATCCAAGTCTCGCACAAGTATGGAGAACGCCCAGATGGACTTGCTGACTGTGGAATTGTTTATGAGCCCAAAAATCCATATATGCTTTGTATCATGACTCAAAATATTGAAATTAGTGAGGCCAAAAATCTTATCAACTCCCTCTCCAAAACAGTCTTCGATTATATCCATAACAAATAACCTACAATCGGAATATTTGAGTAATATTCCTTACAACATTATCTCAAACATCTTATTCCTCGACCCAACATCTACATTTAAATAACAAAGCTAAAAACCAAAAACGCTATTACTCTAAATCTTTTTCAGGCACAGCGTACTCGGAAGACACCCAACCCTCAGACAAATCCTTTAAGAGTATTTTGTACCAACCACTCTTAACTTCAGAATACGGATAACTCTCCCCTGGATAAACTTTTGTAGTCACCTCAGCAACAATCGATGGATCTTTTCTAACATTTAACCAGTCAGTTGGAGTTTGCTGAATCACTAATAATTGCTTCTGTTTAACAACCTCTTTCACAACATTCTCAGACAACTGCTCTGACGTTTTATCAGACAATCCTAGCTCGTCAGGTTTTGCCGAAATACTTGATTCTTTACTTTCGGTCTTTTTTATAAGCTCTTCAACCTGCTCATTTGTCTTCTTCTTCTCAGCAGCTTCACCTAATAACACAGCAATCTCAGCATTCACTTTTTCTTCTTTAGTCGTAAAAGGAACTGGGGTGGGAGTTAATGCCGTATCCGTAACCCCCATAACTTCAGCTTGATTTTTCTTTAGGGCACTTTTCGCCATCATTGCCCCACCGACAATTGTCGACAACAAAACTCCAGAAATCAAAAGGATAACCAGCATTTTAGTTGACATAACACTAGCCTTGCCCACAACTTGCTTTCTATGAGGAATAAGCATTTTTACCAACCTACCCATAAGCTTAAAAATATCTATAATCATTACAATCCAACCGAACAAAATTTTTCTCAACAAGTTTGATTTCACACCAATCAACTCATGAGGCATAGGAGTCGGCAGCTCAACTTTCTTGGTTTTCTTTCCGCTACTGTCAGTAACCGTAACAATCTTACGCTTCCAAAGCTGGTAATAGAACATTCCCAAAGTACCCATACCAAAAATCAACGCTAAAACAATACCCCAAGTCGCAAATGTTTGAATTCCCCCAATCGAAGCTAAAAAGTTATTGCCTGCACCTGAATTAAGCACCAAATCTTTAAGCCCTTTAACATTATCCTGAATCGCCATCATATCTTCTTGATTCTCTCTAAATGCCAAAATGTGATCCTGAGGTGTAGCATTATTATCTTTTTGTTTTCTAGCAACTTTATCCAACCTGGTATTAATATCAGTCTTTAGGGTAATCCCCTGAGCATTGTAAGAAGTATTTTTTAGTCCATCTGCCAAATCATTTGCTTGTTTGCGAAGCGATGTTATTTCATCCTCAGAAATAATCCAAATATCTTTAATTTCAACGCTTCTAGTTACCGATTCTCCTTTTTCAAGCGTTATATCGGCCGTCACATAATACTGCTCTGTACTAGTATCGTAGTTAATTGCCAAACCACCTAAGTCCATAATGTATTCCTGTTTAACCTCTTTTGGCAAAAAGGCCTTGAATGGAATTGTCTGTGTTGTCGAATCAGACGGGTTAACAATTACAAATTTAATAATTACTGAACCCCACTCCATCACCACTTTCACAATTGGCTGGTTATTCACTTTTTCTAATAACAAACGATCAATATCAGCCATCGCTTTTAACTCAATAATCTTGTTCTTCAAGTACTCAATATCGGTACTTTTAACCTCAAATAGTTGAGTGAACGAATCTACACTAACTTTACCAATTCGTTCCGTAACGGTTTTTAGGTCATTTGATACACTTGTCACCGAACTCGCAATCGAAGCAGTTCGACTATCAAGAGTTGCAAGCGTTGTTTCCACCGAGTCTACATAACCTTTTACAGCTACAAATTCGTCGTAAGCTGTGGTTGATTTGCCATTAAATCCCAGCTCTGTCTGAACTTCCAGTAATTTTGCGTGAGTTGCTTGAGCTTGGGTGTAGATCAAATCTATTGTTCCACTACCTCCACCACCACCATTATTTTTTATGTAATTCAACTTACCGAATACCGTCTCAACAGAATCAGCGTCTGTTGACGCTCCCAATTTAGTTTCCAAGGTGTCAACATAGCCAATAAGTGTCGCAGCGTCATAACTTCCCCATTTCGCTAAAATATCATCTGTCACTGATTGCATAGCTGTAACCTTGGCATTAGTATCCTCAACAGTAGTTTTTACACTATCCAAGTTGGTATCAATCGTATCTATTTTTGTATCAACAGCCGTTAAAGTTGACTGAATTGAATCAATCTTAGTCTCAATTGTAGAAAGTTGAGTCAATACAGCAGCAACATTAACGTTGATAACACCTAATGTTGCAGTAGTATTTGTTCGGAATGTAGCTTCAGATGACTCATGAGAGTCGAGGCTTGCCTGCGACGCTCGCGATGAAACCGTTGTATCAACCTTCGAATCAATATCGGTCACATCGGTTGCAACATCTGTTACATCCGAAGCAACATTATCCACACTTGTTTGAGTCGAACGGGAACTAATTGTTCCGTCAACATTGGTTACTAATAATTTTCCAATCGAATCAATAGTCGTTAACGACGATGTCAAAACATCCCAAACATCCTCAGCAGTAATATCATTACCATAATCAGTTAAAGAACGAGTCGCATTTGCCCAAACATTACTTGCAATTGCCGCTAAAGCTGGGCTTTCGAGACCTGTAATCGTTCTAGTAGCCTCAGACCACACTTGTCCAGCAGTTAGCGTCGAACGGCTAGTAACTGCTGCATCCAAATTGTCACAAACCCTTTTACCCACACTTCCACTTGTATTAAGAATCGAACAGGCAGTATCCCAAATCGCCGCTCTAGAAGCAGATGTTAAGGCAACCTCACCAGTAATCGTACGAGTTGCATAGCTCCAAACATCAGCAGCAGAAATATTATTAAACGCATCCAAAGACGACTGGGACGCTCGAGTTGAGGTCGCAACATCGATATTATCCGCCAACTGTTTACCAATACTGCCTGCAGTTATTAGGGTTGAACTTAATGTGTCCCAAACTTCTGCTGCAGTAATATCATTACCATAGTCAGTTAAAGTTCTGGCTGCATACTCCCAAACCGCTTGAGCGTTTTGAGCAGAAGTTGGATCATTAAAGTTTGCATTACTGGTTAGAGTTCTGGTAACCACACTCCATATATCCGACGCAGAGTGTGATGATCGCGAAGTAATAGCGGCATCAATATTGTCTTTTAGTAGTTTTCCAACCGAACCAGCCGTACCAATCTGAGTCAGCGCATACTCCCAAATCGCATCCGGATCAGTAATTGAGCGATTAGCATAACTCCAAACATCAGACGCTGAAATATTATTCAAGGCTGCAATATCGGCAGCCGTTGCTAAACTCCCTCCACCCTCTAAATCCTCAGTTGTTAATTGTCTGAGTGCATAACTCCAAATCTCCGCTGCTGTCGCCCCACCTCCGCCACCAGCCGATGAAGACGTCGCGGCCAAAACAGCAAACCGATCACCATCAGCTGGTGCGGTAGTAAGAGCAGGGTCAACCGTAATCGTCTTACTTGCGCCGACATAATCAGAAATTCTTCGAACCACCCCTTGATTAGCTCCTTCAGTGAAGATAATTACTCCATTGTTATAAAAATCGTTAGTACTGGCGGTTAGATTAGTATCAAACTCCGTCGTGGTTGGGGATGGATCAGATACATCTGCATATTTCGCCACCAGAGAATCGCCTAAAAGCTGTCCAAACGATCCGTCTGAATCAGCAAAGGAAGAAAATTGTGCATTCCAAACACCTTCAGCCGTTAATCCAGTTGACAGCCACGGAGAAACAGGCTGGCCAGAAGAGTGAAAATCCAAAGTACCTGTATCTACCGAGCCAGATAGGACCGATACATCATCGATATAAAAATATGGCTCATTATAAATTACATAGTCTCCAGGTGTGGCTGCGGTTAGTGTTGTAGAAAGAAGATGAGGTACGGATGTTCCCTTAAAATAAAGAAGCTTATCGGTATTTTTTACAATTTCAAAAATCTTTCCATTTGCATCTTTTAATTTATAGCCCACCCATTGATTAGCTGTCCAAGTTTTATCATTATCCTCAAGCAGTCCAGGCAAATAATTACCTGTAGGGTTAGAAATAATTTCACTTGTTCCAGAATCAGATTCCACATAATCCAATTTGCCTGAAATCTTAAGTTCTGCTAACGCCGACTCAGTTGGGGTTCCAGAAACAACAAACTGCTGCCAGGTGTCTGCTGTTGCCGCCGCGGTCCAAGTAAGGTTAGCTCCCACCATTCCCAATCCAGATAATGTTACATTCGGCAAATTAGTCGACCCGTAATTACTGTTTAGTCGAATATATCCGGTCACAGCCAAAGGCTTATTGGCAACACCCACAACTTTGATTTTATAATCCAAAGCCGCGTCCGAATCAGTCGGCTCCATACGCCAGCCATATCCTCCGCCAGTTCTTACTGTAGTATCCGTCAAACCAGTTCCTGTCGTACTCATTATTCCCAAAGTCGTAAAGTTAACAATGTCTTTATCGTTAGAAGAATAATTACCACGAATATCTGCTCCGGGAATGGTTTTTCCTAGATAAGTATCACCCAATCTATTCATATGCGAGTAGTCGACAGTACCAAAAAGAACAGGGCTCAAAAACTGCGTCCCCTCACCTGTAAATTGCAACAACGACTCTGCTTCAAATGTCGTTGTATTAGGTGGCAAACTTATATCAGCCTCATTCCAAAGCCCGCGCCCAAAAATACTACCCGTATCAGTTACCCCCACTGTAGAAAAGGATTGTGCCGACCTAATTCCTGAACCATAGTATGAACCCAGCGTCGTCTGATCATCAGAGGTATGGCCATCAAAAACATTATCTGACATATCTATAAACGCATTACCATACAATCTAATTCCTTGAGTGTTGAGTGAAAAAATATTATCTGAAATCGTAACCTTGGCGACACCAGTTCCTAAGTTTAATGCACCAGATGTACCCGCTCCGGTAATTCCATTGTTATAAAACTCAGAATTAGTAATCGAATATAAACGACCAGAATAGAAAGATGCTGCCCCATTTGCCGCAACCGGCGGAACAGTTACATATGCATTACGGTTACCCATAAATATCGACCCATCAATACCCACATTCTGCGAAGTACCCGCATTGTAGCCAGAGCCAATATTCGCTGCTGCAAAGTGAGTAGTAACAAAATATGCTCCAACATAATTAGTACCTTGAGTTTTACCCGAAACAGTATATGCACGATCATAAAAGTTATAAAAAACCGAGTTAGTAAAAGTCTGGGAGGGTTTTACAGCCAAAGAAGTAAATGGATTAGTAACAACGGCAAAGTTTGTATACTGATTTTCCATCGAAACATCAGAAATATCTACTGTAGCCAACCCAGAAAGACCAATCGTGCCCATACCTAATCCCATTCCTGCATTGATTGGCGCGCCCATTGTTGCTCCAGTCTGAGTAATAGGCTCATCAGACCAAATATGTGTACTACGGCGCAAATTTAATACAGGCGAATATGTCGGTGCTGTCGATGACTGTTTTGCCGCCTTATGGTGGTACATAAAATTATTACTCCAACCAGTAAGTGTCGCCAAAGCCGCATTTTCTTGATATCCAGAACCTGCTTTAATCCTAGCTGAAGGAGTATATTTATCTCCTGAATTATCCACCCAAACTCTTGTTCTTTGCGGATAAGTTATCACTCTTATTCGCTCATTACCCGTGTCTGCGCCATTGGTAAATATAATCGCCGGATTTCCAAAAGCATAATCTGCCCAAACCCAGCCTTCCTGAGTATTCATATCCGCGTCAAAACTTGCCCTGAAAAGATTAACCCCCGCCTCTTTACCTGTTGTACAGCCGGTCGTCTCTCCACCAGTCCAAGCAGCAGTCGGAGGAGTAAAATTACCAAAATCACAACCGCCAGATGTATCAATATCCTCATCAAATACAGCAAATTCATCAATCGATCCATTAAACGGCGCATCGTACAAAAAGCGATTACCTATTCTAATAAGCCCAGCATTGGCACCTCTGGTTCCTACTGTTGATGCCTGTCCAGATGTAAAAGCCGTACCATCCAACCATGCCCGTTTTGCGTTAGCCGTTTCATCCCAACCCATTCGGAAGTGGTACCACTGTCCGGCAGTTGCCGAAAAAGTCGTGCTAAGCAAAGTTCCTTGAGCAGCAGCCGCATAAACTGCGGCTTCGAGAGTACCATTCGGATTATGGCGAACAAAAAGTCTATCCGTATCACCTTGGTTAGCATAATCAACCAGATACATTCCTGAAGGATATTCAGTTGAACTCGGTGATCCAGAATAATTAGTCTTAAACCAAAAATCAATTGTACCCCTTTGCCTTGCAGTTGCTGTTCCAGCCTGACCCTCAATGTTATACCTAGTTGCAATAGCACTGGATGTCAAAGTATAAGTTGGATAAACCAAAGCTGCACTTCCTAATCCATTATTCCCTGCCCACGCACCGGTATTTCGCCTCATATTACCCTGAAGCAACAACATTCTATTACCGAACTTTGTTGCAGTAGGTGTACCAGAGTTTATTTTTAAGCTTATCTCACTGTTCGGCGACGTGTAAGTCGTTCCAGGAGTCGCCGACCCAGCCGCCCCCGTAGCACTTCCTGTTACTGCATATGTTGAAGTATTCGGATTCCATTCAAAATCCCATGTTTCATATTTTGTATTCGTATTACTGGTCGTAATCCCTGTCGCCACTGTCAAGTCTTTATAACTTCTAATTCCTGTGGAGCTCAAATAAATTTTATCGCCAATTTCAGGTAAACCAACTCCATCCCTGCCACCTTTGTGTTTTATAGTGAAATTAATATACGAACTAGAGAAGGGCGTCCCAGGTGTAGCTGGTCCAATTGATCCGTGAATTGACCCAACCACCCTCCATGTTCCAGTGTCCGTAAATGAATCAGAAAAACCTCCATCAGTCGTAACGGTATCAAAATTCGCCTTCATTCCTTGGCTTGCTGTGGCCGAACCTGTATACAAACCTAATCTTCCAGTTGAATATGTTGCGTTTGTCTCCGTTTCGTCCCATGACCCAGGCTCTCCTGTTGTACAGTCAGTCGTCGCCCAAAACTTAGCATTTAATGTCG
>CAYQLK010000015.1:15692-20710 GCA_964418515.1 uncultured Gammaproteobacteria bacterium
CCAGGCTCTCCTGTTGTACAGTCAGTCGTCGCCCAAAACTTAGCATTTAATGTCGTACCCGTTACCTGAGCTTTTAAGCAGTACCAAGTGTCTTCAGCAAATGCCTTGGTTGTCGCCGTACCAATCAATGTTGGAACTCCAGCCAAAGTACTGTACCAGCCAATTGTATTAGCCGCATTAGTTTTGTTAATAAGTGCTGCATACCCATTTCCATCCAGACTTTGTCTCAGCATTACCCCCAAGCGCCTATTGGTTGCATCAGGTACCATATCCATTTTTACCAACGCCGAAACAGTGTAGTCAGTCCAAGTCAAACTACCATTATGCAATGCCTGATGCTGAAGGTTTGTAGCATTTACATCCAATGTTCCATTCGTACTTATGTGCTGAACATAAGGCGCAGATGGAATGGATTGCGCACTAGTATACCTTTGAGCCTCTACCCACCCAGGAGAATTACCATATTCCAAAGTCCAAGTTTCATTAGGATCATAACTAGCCCCAGGTGTTACCTCGGTAACCTTTGCTTCCTGTACACCAGAAGTAACAGTAATCGCTCCAGACGAAATCCGCTCAATTCCACTCATACCAACTGGAGTAGTTTGATTGGTTGGCGATGTTGTCCAAGAAGTAAAAGAGCTAATCCTTGCTCTTACCCAATATGCATTTACGCTATTAATCGATGTTTTAGCCGCTGTGCCGCCCAAATCAGATGGCGTCCAAGAAATCATTCTCCTGCCAGTTCCGCTAGTAAAAATTGCTGTTGGATCCATTGACTTCCACTGACCGCCATTTAATCGAGTTACTGTGGCGCCTTGTGCGGTAGTATAGTCAGCAGTAATAGGTTCAGAAAAAGTTAAGGTTGTTGCCGTTGGCGCTGTAGTACCCAATCTTCTATATATAGGAGGCGAATCATTGTCGTCAATCATCACAATCTGGTCTAGACCAAAAACAGTTCCACCAGTAGCTAATGTCGCCGTATATGAGTTTCTGACAGTATTTACTGACAACGGCAAAGTTACCCCTGTTCTAGTTTGATAAGTATAAGCATCTCTTGGTGTAAACTGTGTCCACCCCACACCAGTTTTGTAATATTCCCAAACATAATTAGCACTAGCGTTCATAGCTGTGCCAAGATTCAGCTCGAGCGCATAAAACATATTATTGCCTTGATCGCCAAAATAAACCGCATCATTTACCTCAGTATTTGCACTATCACCAAATATCGTCCAAGCAGAAGTGTTATTGTAGTTTGAGGAATAAGCCGGCGATCCGCCATTGTAATTGCTGTTGTAAATATTCGTCATCGGAATAGTGCCGATTTCTGCAGTTTCAGTATTTGGCGTCGGTAGGGCGTTTTTACCACCAGCAGTCAACAAGCCTGACCATACTGGCATTTGGTTCGCATCATCAGTTCCACCCATTCCGATTGAAGAAAAATTATTATCAGCCACTTGGTTAGTACCACCAGCCACAGAAATTTGATCCAGTGGCTGCCAGTTACCAACAACATCATCTTCAACATCAACCCAAGTTTGGCCTGAGTCAGTAAGGTTATTTCCCAGATATCCAGTATCAACATTACCGTCAATATCCACCGCCAAATCACTTTTCGATGTTCTCAAGCTTTCCGACCCTTTACCATACAAACTAACTCGACCTGCACGTGTGTTGTTTTGAGTCGTAGTAATTAGCCCAGTCATTGTGGCGACTCCGGCCATTCTGTCCTGCCCTGTCGGCAGTTCAGTAGTTGGACCTCTGGCCACAAACGCACTTTGTGCAGTATCATACCCAGTCACCGCCGCTGCAGTTATTGTCAAAGAAGTTGCACTTTCTATCGCACCAATTATTCTTGTAATCGGCACCGAATCATTATCATCCAACACGATTGTGTCACCAGGACGAAAATCCGCGGTCGATGTTACAGTCAAAGTTGTGGAGGCAGCCGAGTTAACTGTCAGCGTAGTCGAAACTGCCGGACCTACACTGTCAAAATATATATCATGCATTGACGAAGAAGGTATCGGATCAGCGTCAGTACCAAAAGCAACCGAAGCATCAGATGTTACGACAATCTTCCCAGGAATCGTAATCCTGTAATGCGCGTTCGCCGTATCAGCAATACCCAACTGCGAACCAGGTGAAATAAGAGCCGAAACCCAACCACCATTCTGAGACCATGCAGACCAGTTAGTTCGCGACCCTGCACCATTATTAATTGCACCCCCGTTATAACCCGAATATGCCATCGCCGCATCCCAACTTCGATCAATTGTTACCACATGCGACTGTTTAGTAGACCAGTTGAGATCTGTAGTCAAATTACTCGAGTCCCCAGTGTCAGGATCAGGCCTGGCGTTTCCGACAATGACTACATCCCCATCCGCAGGAGCGGAAGTATCTGCATCTCCATAAGCTACGAAAAAAATGTGTCTGTTAGACAAAAACGGATAAACTACATTTGAGGTCGCTACGGCTTCAGTTTTTGCGTAAGCAATTGCTACTGAGGTTGTACGCGCAAGCAAAGTTGAACCTGTTGGATTCTGTGGGTGATTAACTGTCGTATAGCGTAGTACTGCTCCGTTTGATGGTGTCCCATTATTAGAAATATTTGCGGAAATTTCCGCCACCGTCGCATTCTGTGCAGTCGTCATAGTGGCAGCGGTAATTGCTGTCGCAACAGTAATACTATTACTACTACTACAACTACCATCTGCTTGGGATGTCGAGACCACACGATTACCAGCAATTGCCGAATTATTGTCCCAAACTGCAATATTATTAGCAGTTCCAGCTGTCGGCGCACTAAACTGTGTGGAATCAGCAACACAGATTTTGGTCGTCGTCGGCATATCCTGAGAAAAAGCCTGAACTGCGCCCTGAACAATTCTTTGCTTCCAAGTGGCAGTTGCAACTGTCGCGTTCTTGCTGACAGTGTAATTATCGTTGGCGACCAACGCTGAGCTGACAATAATTGATGGTCCACTACCGGAACAACTGCCATCAGTAGCATTAACAGTAGAAATAGTCCTAACAATTGAGACAGTATCTGAATCCCAAATATCAATATACTGATTAACAGCAAAACCCGTAATCGAAGCTACGCACAATCTTGTTGAGGCAGTTGAGTCAGCCGACAATGTGGTTTTGGTAACCCCATCATTAACCCACGAAGCACCAGTACCACCATTGGTTGCTGTCGTAAGTTTATTCGTTTGAGTCCCTGATACTGAACCAGCCATTGTCCAGTTTGAACTTGCCGTGGAATAAGTAGCTGTCCAATGCTCATTTTCAGTTCGCCTTACTGTCGCCATACCGACACCTGCAGCAGAGTTTGCTGCCACCATTGCACTCGTCGTCAGAACAGTATTACCAGCTAAAGCAGCAGGAAATGTAACTGTCGGGGAGTTGGTCAAATCAATATCATTGGCATAAATTGTGCGGATTGTACCGTTAATAGTCGGAAACCCATTAGACTGCGGAGCCTGTGCCCAAGTACCAAAAACCGGAGCTGAGGCGCCCATATTAATTATTCTTATACCGTAATGATCTCCAGTTCCCCCACCTGTTGTAACCGCAACAGGTGTATCAAATCGAAAATCAAGAGTCGCACGACCAGCGTTACCAGGCTGTATATTCTCACCCGATAACGCCTGATTATGCTGCCAGGCCGTCCTAGCTAAAATAACAGTATCAGATGGGTATGTATAAGCTCCCTGCGTACCAGTCACATAGTTTGAGCATGAAGAAGTACAAGTTGCTGAAGGAAACCTTAGAAGCTCCAAAACAATATCGGTGTTAGCTAATGATGTTGATGTTAAATTTTCTATTACCAACTGCACTCCAGCCAAGTTACCTGTCGCATTTGGTTTAAATCCAACATACTGCGCAGCTGCGTAAGTAGTCGTAGCCGCCTGAACTACATAACCAACAGCCAAACCACCAGATGATCCGTCAGTTGTACCCCCAGGATGAATTGGATTAAATGTTCCAGACTCAGCATCCCCGTTAATTCCATCACCAGAATATGCCATTGCTTTATACCAATCACCTGCAGTAGAAAGCGTGGTTGATTGTTTTGAAACCCTAACAGCCCCAGTAAAATTAGCCGCAAATGCCGATTGATTACCTAGCTTAGATAGAACAAAAACCGCTATCAAAATAGCCGCCGGAGACAGAAAAACCACAGCCAAAAACAGAGGAAAATGTCGCCTAACAGATCGAACCACACAAGTTGGTGTAAATTCGCGATAACCACCACTCTCAAAATAATTACAAACATTTTTTCCTAGGATATAAGGCAAATACGGGAAATTAACAAAAAGATATCGAAAAACATAAAACACGCCCAAAACAATAGTTTTAGATGCTCTATAAATACTTCTAGGGCTTAGAACTTTGTAATTTAACTTTTTATTCTTAAAAAATAATATGTTTTTAGAAACTGTCTTTGCAACAATTCCGAGACTAATTTTATTAGATTTTGACTTTTTTTGACCTGACTCCACCACATTTTTTTGCAAAGACTCAGAGCCTGAAAACTTCCAAAAAAACAGCCTCCTTCCTAAAAACGGCTTGTGCAATTTGGGTGAATTACTGGGTAATTTTTTTTGGCGGGCAGGCATAAAATTATAAACAAATCATTTTTGTTTTTACTTGAGTCAAAAGTCTAAGTATATTTTTTTATCTGATAATTTCTTACTTTGAAGCTAATTGTCTTTATCTTTGACTCAAAAAACGATTGGTCAGACAATAATAGTGAAAAATGTAAAATCTTTACTGCTACAAATACTGTATTTAGCTTCGATTCAAGCATCACCATAAAAATTTCAGATTTCTTTTAATTTTCTTGTACTATTTTAACTATAAGTTAAAGCTAGATTAGTATCAACCCATAAGTGAAATTTTTACCCAAAAACAAACAAATGAAAAAACGGTCTCAAAAATACTTATTTCAAACTAATGTGCCCTTGGAGAGAATCGAACTCCCGACACCACCCTTAGGACGGGCGTGCTCT
>CAYQLK010000015.1:20810-22362 GCA_964418515.1 uncultured Gammaproteobacteria bacterium
AAAATACAAAAAGCCCTCCTTTTAGCCTTGAGTGTTCTCAAGGCGCAAGGCGGAGTTCAAAGCATTTGAACACGCACTTTAGAGGACAAACAAGAAAAAGCTCTCCTTTAGGGAGAGCTTTAATCTTAATACGGCTGCGAGCATTAGATTTTGCTCGACAAAATCGCAGGTCGCAAACAAAAAAAATGACCATCCTTTAGGGATGGTCAAATTTTAATACGGCAGCGAGCTAATGTTTGAACGTAAGAGCAAACGCAGAACGCAGCTACAAAACACAAAAAGCCCTCCTTTAGGGAGGGCTATATGTAATACGGCTGCGAGCTATCTTCATAATCGCTTTCGCAATAACTATTGTCACCGCTGGCTCGTTTCACTTCTGAGTTCGGGATGGGATCAGGTGGGACCAAACCGCTTCAACAACCGTTCGAGAATTTTAGCTTCATTTACCCTTAATGTCAAGACTAATCTAAAATAAACACAGGTAGTCGATTATTTCGAAACGCTAATATCCTCTCAGCACTCTCATAATCAATTTTTTCATCTAATAAAGCCTTGTTTACTCTAAAATCAAGATGTTTTGCCACTTCAGCCATAACGTCTTGTGTCACTGACGACTCCAAAAATCCAACAATCTCCTCTTCACTACGCATATACCTCAAAGCAGCTCGAATATTAATTCCCCTTTTGGCAAGCATTCTAACCATTACTCTATCTCTTAAGACTTCACCCAAGAAATCAACCTCAGCTTCAGAAAACTCCCCCTTAATTTCAGGCGTACCAAAATCAAAATAACCACCTAAATCAAAATCGAATATTTTACTCTCTGGTTTTGCCATAATAGTAATTTTTCAAGCACAAAAAAAGCTTGAACACCTAAAAACTGAATAGAAATTTGTAAACAAATTTCTGCCTTGGTAATAAATTACCAAGATAAGAAAATGTTACAGCTCCACTGCAAAACTTCTGCTTTCATCAACAAGTTGATGAGACTTAGAAATTTATTAGCTTTGCCTAATTTGTTTACTCAACACTAAAGAACGAAAAATTCTTTTTGCGAATAAAAAAGACTGGAAATATCTTGTTTTAAAAAACAAGAAAACTCTTAACACTCTTTGACAATATTAGTACTGCTTAGCTTAAATCCTCACGGATCTTCCACTTGCAGCCTATCAACCTCGTATTCTACAAGGTGTCTTATAACGATTCCTAATCTTGGGGCCTGCTTAGAGCTTAGATGCTTTCAGCTCTTATCAGTTATCAACGTAGCTACCCAGCAATGCTCCTGATGGAACAACTGGCACACCAGAGGTTAACTCAACCCGGTCCTCTCGTACTAGGGTCAACCCCCCTCAAGAATCTTGTCGCATGTTGCGGATAGAGACCGAACTGTCTCACGACGTTCTGAACCCAGCTCGCGTACCGTTTTAATGGGCGAACAGCCCAACCCTTCCCAGCTACTCCACCGGGAGGATACGATGAGCCGACATCGAGGTGCCAAACCTTGCCGTCGCTATGGACGCTTGGGCAAGATTAGCCTGTTATCCCCGGGGTA
>CAYQLK010000016.1:0-22314 GCA_964418515.1 uncultured Gammaproteobacteria bacterium
TATGCAGTGGTCTGCACAGATTCCCACAAGATTTCACGTGTCTCGCGGTACTCAGGTATCCTATAAAATTATTCGTAAGTTTCGAATACAGGACTTTCACCCTCTATGGTCAGTCATTCCAAACTGTTTTTCTACTGACAAATAATTTTGTAGCTAGGACCCTACAACCCCAGATACAAGTATCTGGTTTGGACTGTTACCTTTTCGCTCGCCGCTACTAAGGCAATCGCTTTCGCTTTCTTTTCCTGGTGCTTACTAAGATGTTTCAGTTCAGCACGTTCCCTCACTCCGCAGCTATGTATTCACTGCAGACGCATCGATATAATCGATAGGTTTCCCCATTCGGACATCCTCGGCTATTAACGGTTAATGACACCTCGCCGGGGCTTATCGCAGCCATTCGCGTCCTTCTTCGGTACTTTCCACCTAGGCATTCACTATATGCATTCGTAAAGTGTAAGAAATCTTTTTTGTTCGCAGATAAAGAACTAATTTTTTCTCTTTTCTGTAAAAGTTTTTCTCGTCAAAAATATTTTTGGACAAATATTTTCTATTCAGTTTTTAAAGTTCAAGCCTAATTTTTTGTTTTGGTTAGACCCAAATACGGAGATTTTATTACTAAAATACCCGTTCAAAAGTCTAAACAGTGGACCGAAGGAGACTCGAACTCCTGACCCTCGCATTGCAAATGCGATGCTCTACCAACTGAGCTACCGGCCCAAAAATCATCGCAACTAATAAGCGATAGTCCTTCAGTCTCAACCCACACAACTTACAATTTGTGAGTCAGCTAAATATTAAGCTAATAAGTATATTGGGAAACCAACTAAAAACGGGATTTCCCCCGAAAATTAGTCTGTCCCGTTTAAATAAGCTTTAATCTTTAATTTTGCTGTACGCGATTCTAACACTTAAACATTAACAGGTCAATAGATTTTTAGCCTCGATTTTTAATACTTAATTGTGTGCTTTGTATAACTCGCTTCATGGTCACAAAGTTCTTCTTCTGTAAACCACACTTCAGTCTCAGTAATCCCTTCTTCAACACTGCTTGAAGCATGTATTAAGTTAAAGATTCCAATCCCTTTTTCGTCAGCGTGCTTGTAAGAGACATGGGCATAATCTCCACGAATTGTCCCTGGTAAAGCAGATTTAGGCTCAGTTGAGCCTACCATTTTTCTTACCTGCTCCACAGCCTCAATACCCTCCAAACAAACAGCTACGACCGGCCCAGATACAAGCATTTCAATCATCATATTCCTAATATTTTCACCACGTCTAACCGCCAAATCTTCCGTATAGTGTTTTTTTGCCACATCTTCCTTTGGCCAAATTAGTTTCATGCCGGCAATTTTGAGCCCAACTTTTTCAAATCTTTGCAAAATTTCACCAACCAAACCGCGATCAACTGCATCTGGTTTAAGTAGTACTAATGTTCTTTCCATATATATCTCCTTTTTTTTAGCAATCAGGTATCCTGATGCGCAGAGTGTAGCTTAATTATTGAAAAAAAATGCTGGAAGCATAATTTTAAAAAAATTAAGCGAGCACCTATTTATATGTTTTCTCCGGACCCCACCATCCGAATTTCTGCAAATTTACCACAAAATCATCACTTACTTCTACCCCTTCGGATTCCAACAAAGCTTTTTGCAAACTTTTTTGGTGCTCCCCACAGCTAGTAGAAATAAATCCTTCTCTATTTATTACCCTTTGCCAAGGCAAATTATATTTTTCTGTCTGATGGTGCAGTATTCCACCAACTAATCTTCCTCCTCGTGGTAATCCAGCCATTAAAGCAATAGTTCCATATGTAGTAACTTTCCCTTCTGGTACAGATAGAATGGATTTGATTACTTTTTCCTTAAAAGTCATTTATCAAAAACTTACGACCCTAAACTTTTTGTATACCTCTTAACCTTTAGTAATTTTTCAAATCGAGATTTTTCTTTGTATGGACCAATTATTGCCAAATTCAATTTCTCTTCAACAAATATACGATTGGCCACTCTCAAAATATCTGCACTGGTTACTTTGCGGATTTTTTTTAGCTCTTCTTTAACTGTATCAATCTTATTTTCCAAAAGTAATTGTGTACCGTACCCTGAAGCAATACTCTTTTTTGATTCCATTTCCAAAGCCGTGTGGCCTTCAATTGAATCAAGTGCTCTTTGTAGCTCTGAATGCGAAACAGGCTCAGTTTTCATTCTAGATATTTCACTCAAAATTACCTTAATTGCTTCTTCAACCTTCTCAACTTTTGAGCCCAGCTTAACCACAAAAGTCCCTGTATCTATATACTCAAAATGGTCAGCATTAACTCGATACGCCAACCCTCTTCTTTCTCGTATTTCTTCAAATAATCGACTACTCATCCCTCCGCCCAAAATTCTCGATAACACCATAGCTGCCAAAACATCAGGATCTTTGGCACCAAAGGACTTAAACCCTAAAATAATATGCGCCTGATCTGTTTTTTTATATTGCAACAAAAGTCTTGGAGCAGGCTGATCATCAACAAACACGTCTGGAGTACTAAAATCTCCTTTTTTCATCTTTCCAAAATACTTTTGTGCTAATTTTTTTGCGGCAGTTGGCGTCACATTTCCTGCAACCACAAAAATCATATTATTTGGCTTATACAAACTTTCCAAATATTTCAAAAATTTATCTCGAGTTAATGAATTAATTGTCTTTTCAGGTCCGCCAATACTCCACCCCAAAGGCCTATCGCCATATAATAGCTCTTCATACAAATCGTAAACCTGTCTCGATGGATCATCTCGATACATCCTCATCTCTTCAACAATTACACCCTTTTCGCGCTCGATTTCTTCCTTATCCAACTTGCTGTGCAGTAGCATATCGGACAATAGTTCAACATTAAGCTCCAGATGCTTAGCCGAGCTTCTAATGTAATACCCAGTATGATCCTTACCTGTGTAAGCGTTAAAATCCGCCCCAATACCATCAAGAATTGATGATATTTCTCGCGCAGTCGGTCTTTTCTTCGTACCTTTAAAAAACATATGTTCCAGAAAATGCGAAATTCCGTTTATTTCTTTGGTCTCATACCTAGAACCTGCCCCAAAAAGTAGTTCAACAAAAACAGATTCAATACTCTTATCCTCAACCGTCAAAACCCTAATACCGTTATCCAATGTTTCCAGTGAATAATCTACGGTTTTAGTAGTTTTTTTAGATTTGGATGTTTTCGATTTCATATGAATAGTTTTCAAATACTTTTACAATTACAAAATTCGGTCCTTGAAAGTTTTTCTCAGTGCTAAGTGCACCAATGGAAGTGATTTTAACACCATCATTTGGGCTTGAGTAGCGGGCAAAATGATGCAAATCTCCAGTAAATAGTTCATTTACTTTAGAATTTTCCAACAAATACAAAAACTGTTTTGCCTGAAATGTTACCTCCTCACTACCATCTCCCATAATATGTTGTGTGTCAGGGTTAAACGGAGTCTTGTGTGCCAAAACAAATCTTAGTTTAGGCGGACTAGTAAGTAGTATATTTTTTATTTCAAACCAATTCTCATCACCAATTCCCAAATAAATATCGGAATTATCAACCAAAACAAACTGAATATTTGATTCAACTATTGATTTTTCTTCTAAACCAAAAACAGTATCAAAATTACTTCTAGCCGAAAGACCCAAATCACGAGAATTTGCCAAATCATGATCCCCAGGCAAGACTTCATAAACTAGTCCACTTTGCTCAAATATGTTTTTTGTTAAAGATAATTTTTCTATTTCCCCATATTCAGTCCAATCACCAAGTCCAAACACCCTATTTACTTTGGCAGATTTTGCTAACTCCATAGCTTTTGCTAATCCATCATTGTTTAAGTGTGAATCACTCACCAGTCCAAAGCTATAAATTACCCGACCTGTTCTCTCGCCCTCTACTTTTGAACTCTCCTCACCATTACCCAAAGACCTAACCCCCCACACACCTAGTCCAATCAAAATAATTATCAATAATAGTTTTTTCATAATTAAAATATTTTGATAATTACATTTTTTCGGGAACATTAATTCCCAAAATCCCGAGTCCATTCGCCACAATCTGCTTAACTCCTTTGATTAACTCAATCCTCGCATGAATCGTACTAATTCCTACTGTCTTATCTTTCAAAATCGGTGTTTCTTCATAATATTTATGAAAAATTGCAGCCAAATCATACAAATAAAAGGCAATTTTATGTACTTTTCTCTCCTCAAAAGCAGCCCTTACCACATCAGGATATTCCAAAGTTTTAAGTATCAAATCCATCTCTTTTTCAAGCATCAAATTGGAAACCTCAGGGTCGTGAATAATCGCTTCATCCTTCGCCAGAATACTATTTACCCTCGCAGCCACATACTGGATGTAATACAAGGGGTTTTCTTTATCTTTTTTTACCAATACATCCAAATCAATATCTATTGGTGTGTTGTAATCTCTACTTAAAAAAGCGAACCTTATGGCATCTTTTCCAACTACATCCAATACTTCACGCAAGGTTACAAAATCACCCTTACGCTTCGACATCGATTTTTTCTTCCCATTTTCAATCAAAGAAACCCACTGATACAAAACCACTTCCAGCTTAGATTCATCAAACCCAAGAGCTTTAACTGCAGCCTTAATCCTCGGCACATGACCATGGTGATTAGCACCCCAAATATTTACAATATTTTCGTAGCCCCGCTCGTACTTATCTTTGTGATATGCAATATCATTCGCAAAATATGTCGGCGTATTACTTCCATCGCTTTTAATCAGTACACATTCTCTATCTTCCAAAAACTCATCACTGGGAGCAAACCACAATGCCCCATCTTTCTCCTTAGTTAATCCCTTTTCCTTCAAATAAGTAATAATTGTTTGGGTTTTTTCTTCTTTTATCCACGATTCAGTTACCCAATTATCATAAACAACCCCTAATTCAGCCAAATCATTTTTTATTGAACTAATCACATCTTCGAATGCTTTTTCACTATCTCCAGCTACTGTTTTTGCTAAAGTCTCATAAAATTCTCCACTATACTCACCTTCACCAACCCCTGTATAAATCGCCTTTATTGAGTCTTTAAACTTTTTTACCTGACCACCTACATTATTAAGATAAAACTCTCGAGTCACTTTATATCCGTAGTAGTCAAACAAAGACGCGATAACGTCCCCAATTGGACCACCACGAGCATTGCCTAAATGTATTGGTCCAGTAGGATTAGCAGAAACAATCTCAATTACCGCATTTTTCCCGCCACCAATATCAACTTTCCCGTAATCTGATTTTTGCTTCTGAATAACAGCAAACTCTTGAGTTAGAGGAATAATTCCCATCGTAAAGTTCACAAATCCAGGATTTATATATTCAACTTTTTCAAAAAAGGGATTTTCAGTTTTTCCTGATTCACTATTTAGCTCTAACACCACCTTCTCTTCCAAAACCTTCTTATTCTCTTCACTGAGCCCGTTAATTAGTGCGTAATTAGTACTAAAATGACCTCTACCTTTTATATTTGTTGAAATAATCTCAATATTTTTATTAGGCAAATCGTGTTTAACCAGCACTCTTACAAATTCCTCTAAAATTCTATCTTTTATCATTTGTAGTTATTTTGTGTCTGCAATATACCATTCCAGACCGCTTGAGACAATTTTTACTGTACCCTCATTTGTTCGAAATATATTAGCCCCACTTTGGCTAAGTCTGCTCAAAACTTCGCCACTGGGATGACCATAAGTGTTTTCGCCAGAAGAAATAGCTGCAATCTTCGGTCTTACAACTTCCAAAAAATATTTCGAAGTCGCAAATTTGCTCCCATGATGTCCAACTTTCAACCCATCACAATCAGAAAAATTCTCTGCATAATATTTCTCAAAATCTGACCCCGCATCTCCTGTTAACAAAAAACAACTATTCTTATAAACAATCCTAGTGACCAGAGACTCATCATTCACATTTTTTGCACTATATCCATATATAGGCCAAACAAATTCTAGCCTCAAACCTTCTTCTATTTCAAATACCTCCCCTGACATAACCCACTCCATATTTATATCCTCTAGTTTTTCTCTAAAAACTTCATATTCGTTGTTATCGTAGCTCTCTTCATAAGCCATAATAACAATCCCCACATCATATCTTTCCAAAAGCTCAACAAGGCCAGCGACATGATCTTTGTGCGGATGAGTAAGAATCATGTAATCAATCGTTTTAGCTTTGAATACACTCAATTCTTCAATACAATCCAGAATTTTCCGGTCTGGACCACCATCAACTACTATCAACTTACCGCCCGCAGACCTAATAATCGCCCCATCACCTTGTCCAACATCACAAATATTTAATTGCAAATAATCATTGTTTTTTTGAGCAATAAAAAATACAAAAATACTAATTATTATAAATATTAAAGCTAAAATTTTATTTTTCATTTTATTTTTAAAAACAATTTAATCAAAGTGAGTATCAAAATATAACTAAAAATAACAATATATAAACTTATATTACTGTTAGCTTCATAAATATCTATATCAATTTTTGCAAACTCTTTTACAACAACCAAAAAACCGTTTACCAAAATCTGTAAAAAATAACTAAATATACTACTTAAAAAATCAGGCACAAACATAAATATTGTTCCACCAACCATGATTATCGGTACCAGCCACAACACCGCTAGGTTTACTATCGGAGCAACTACGCTCAACGATCCAAAGCTTATAATTATCACCGGCGCAGTCATAAGCCATGCAAAAAAACTTGTGATATATACCTCCACCAAATACTTTAAAAAGCCTTTTTGGGCCATATTTAAGAGAGTTGTTACTTTTATTCCTACTAATACTCCAAGCGAAGCTAAAAAGGATAACCTGAACGATACTTCCCCGATATATAAAGGGTTGTATGCCACCATCACCACAGCAGTCAAAACCAAAGCCTGGACACTTGAATATTTTCTGCCTAATAATTCCGCCAAAATAACAACCAAAATCATTAAATATGCCCTGACAACAGGTGGATCCATTCCAACCAAAAACACATAAACACTAAGTATCATTACAGAAATCATCAAAAAAACTTTCCTCCTAGTGTATCTACCCCAAAGAGCGAGGAATGCAAAAATCATCGTCAAATTCTGACCAGAAACAACTACAACGTGAATGACCCCAGATCGTTTAAGTTGTTCCGACAAGTCAGGAGTCAGATCATTCTGGCCAATCAGCATTCCCAATATTAATTCCGAGGATTGATGGTCAAAATAATGATTAATCTTGTATGAAATACTATTCCTTATCACATTAAGAAATCCCTGAATTCCTGTAGGTTTACTAATTGAATCAATCTCAGGGAACCAAATCGCTTCTTTTTCAACTAAATACTCGCCCTTAACCAACAAAATCTCACCTTTTTCGAACTTCGGCCACCTATCTGTTACCAATCTCCCATAATCAGTATCAAAATATTGAACATTTTTTGAAAATTCTGGGTAATTATTTACTTTTAACTCTTCATCAATAACCAAATCACTGGGCCAATACTTTTGTTCAACCAAAACAGTCGACCTAAACATCGCCACTAATAACAAAATCAATATTACAAACCAAAATTTGCCCATTTTTTACTTTTATAGGCAGATGTTGTGTTTTACTCTCGTTTATTCAAAAACTAGACTAATCCTGTTAGTCTCAAAAATCAAACATCACTCTAGCTTAAACTTCTCGACCCTCTCGAATCATTTGGCGATACTCTTTAAGCCAATTTTTATAAGATTTGACCAAAATACCTAAACCGCGAGACTCAATCTCTCTGTCAACCACTCCACCTTTATGGGGATGTCTATGTTTTTTGCTTTTAGATGATGAAAAACCATGCGCATAATGAGCAAGTTCGTGTGCCAGTGAATAGAGCACAACCTCCTCAGGAACCTCACGGCTCTTAAACATCGAACTTACCGTAATTACCGTTACCCCTTTAACAAAAATAGACTTTTGCTGATATTTAATTGACGCAAAACGAAACTTAGCGTATCTCCCAAACGTAACCATGACAATATTTGATTTCTCCAAATCGGGAAAATATCTTGCCCACAAGTGCTCCAATCTAGTTTTTAACCACAAATTGTCTCTATCCACTTTTTTTACTAGGCTTAAGGTTACCTATACGATATAGTTAATAATTTTGTCTAATACAAAAATCACCTTTGTTGCACCCTCAAGCTGGTATCTTTTATATTCCTCAGTCTTTTTAACCAAACCTTCGACAGTTTCCTGATCAGACCCAGATTCAGCCTGAATTGCAAACCTTCTCTTACCATTAACCTGTATAGGAATTTCCAAAACTCGCATTTTCTTTAACTCTTCATCAAAAACCGGCCAATTAGCCCTGTGAACTGATGTTTTATTTCCAAGTTCAAGCCAAATTTTCTCAGATAGAAATGGCATATATGGACTTAAAATCTTAACCAAACTTTCACCATCATCTTTTGTCAGTCTTACATTGCCATCTGACAGGTAATTAAAAAACTCCATATAGGCCGACACAACAGTGTTAAAGCTCATTGTTTCAATTCCCCGCTCAACCACACCTGTTAAAATAGCCAACCTCGACAACGTTTCATTGTCAGTCTCTTGCTCCCAAGTCACACTTTCAAAAAACTTCTTTACCTTTTTAATAAACCGATTAACACCTTCGACGCTCTCTGGATTCCAGATTCCGACACTTTCAAACGGACCCATGAACATTTCATACACCCTAACTGTATCTGGACCATAGGCTTCGACATATTCATTAGGGTTAACCACATTCCCTTTAGATTTACTCATCTTTAATCCGTCAGGACCCAAGACCATACCCACATTTCTGAGTTTCAAAAACGGCTCCTTGGTTGACAGTAGGCCTATATCGTACATAAATTTGTGCCAAAATCTTGCATACAGCAGATGCAAAACCGCATGTTCAGCACCGCCAACATAAAAATCTACCGGCAACCACTTATCAGCTACGTTTTTTTCAAATGGACCTTTATCGTAGTCAGGGTTTAAATATCTAAGGTAATACCAACACGACCCTGCCCACTGTGGCATCGTGTGTGTTTCTCGTTCAGCCATACCCCCACATTTAGGACAAGTGGTTTTTTTCCAGTCTGTCAACTTAGATAATGGTGATTTACCATTATCAGTCGGTAGAAAATCGTCAGTTTCGGGCAACAGTAACGGCAACTGATCTTCGTCAATAGGCACAACACCACATTTTTCGCAGTGTATCAAAGGAATTGGCTCACCCCAATATCTTTGTCGGGAAAAAATCCAATCTCTTAGTTTGTAATTAACCTTTTTGGTTATTCTATTAGTCTTTTTGTAATCATTAAAAATACTTTCAATCGCCTCTTTTGAGTGCTGATTTGTGTATTTTCCTGAATTAACCAGTACTCCATAGTTAGCATTTGGCAATTCACCAGCGCCATCAATAACTTTGGTAATTTCTAAGTTAATATTCTTAGCAAATTCAAAATCTCTTTCGTCATGTGCTGGTACCACCATAACGGCACCCGTTCCATAACCCGATACAACATAATTTGAAACAAAAACTGGTATTTTTTCTTTGTTTACTATATTTTCACAATAATAGTTAGTGAAAACTCCTTCTTTTTCAGCTTTAAAGTCATTTTTTTGCGACTGAAGTCTTTTGATACCTTTTACGACATCGAAATCAGTATTTTCACTAATAATTTCGCGTGAAAACTCATGATCAGGCGCGATTACGATGGCTTTGACACCAAATATAGTGTCAAGACGAGTAGTATATACTTTTATACTATTATTGGTATTTAATATATCAAACAGTATTTCAAACCCATCACTTCTACCAATCCAATTCTTCTGCATAGTTTTTATGGATTCCGGCCAATCCAAAAGATCCAAATCAGCCAGAAGTTTGTCAGCATATTCGGTAATTTTAAGAATCCACTGTTTTAATTCCCTTTTTTCAACCTCTTCACCACATCTATCGCATTTACCATTCACTACTTCCTCATTAGCTAGTCCGGTCTTGTCTTTTGGACACCAATTAATCTCGGTTAAATCTTCGTATGCCAACCCCTTCTTATATAATTGTAAAAATATCCACTGGGTCCAGTGGTAATATTTTGGGTCGGTTGTATCGATCTCCTTAGACCAGTCAAATGATTGGCCAATCAAATCGAACTGTTCTTTAAAGTTTTTGATGTTTTCTTTGGTTGTTATTTTTGGGTTAATACCAGTTTTAATTGCATAATTTTCGGCAGGCAAACCAAAAGCGTCCCACCCCATTGGATGTAAAACTTCATAACCTTTCATCCTCATATAACGGGAATAAATATCAGTGCCAACATAACCCTTCACATGCCCTACATGTAAACCGTCACCTGATGGATAAGGAAACATATCCAACATATAAAACTTTTTTTTATCAGAATTTACATCAGAAAAATAAACATTGTCCTTTTTCCAAAATTCATTGATTTTTTTAATATCTGATTTAGACAAAATCATAAAAAATATTTCCGAAATTCTAACATATCTACTCCAAACAATAAATTACAAGTATTTGTACTATAAGTTTTATGTTAATCAATTAAATTATCACCAAGATTTCCTTTACAAGGATGTCAAAATAGTTAAAGAGAAAAGAAGCGATTATTAAAATATATTTTTTTATCTAATTTATATCAAATCACTAAATAGCTTCAAAATTTGAATAAATTTTTTACTCAAATTGCAAATTTTATAACAAAATTCGGAAAAATAATGATATTTATTATTTTTTTAAATATTTAAAATCAGCCTTAATATCAGTAATGATTAACTATTGATAATTACGCACTAGACAATTTAATTAAAATATTAATTATAAGTTTACAAACCTTAATTAATTTACTTGCTTATACCCTAAAGAAATTAAAAAATTAATCTTAATTACTCAGTGAAAAGCCTAAATGAATTTTTTTTGATTCTAAAGCAATTCATACATTAGCAGTCTTTTTTAATTAGTGATAAAAATATTATCTAAATGATTATTCCTATTACAACAACCTAAACCTGATATATACAATATTTTGATTGCGAAATTTTAACTGTCAAAATAATGCCTCAAACACTATTTACTTTATACACTTAACCTCAATTTCTAAGTATAGCCATTAATTTTACACACGCACTGTTTATAACAATTCGTGAAACTATATTAATATTGCTTTTTTCACAAAAAAACCGAATCTATTTTTGCTTGACAAGCACCACCATAAGCTTTACATTTGCCATAACGAAATTCATGAGAAACGACTTGGCAAATTTCATCGGCAAGACAATAATTATTTGGCTAAATATTTTATTTGGCTTAGTACCGCTTTTCTTTGTTCCCCTTACCAGCGAGTTTTATGAATTTAACAAAGTATTAATTACTTCATTGTCCGCTGCCGTTCTACTAATACTCTGGTTGACCAAATCAGCTCTTCTTGGAAAATTCAAAATAAGAACATCAATTATTGATATAGCCGTTATTATCTTTGCATTTACTAATATTTTGGCCGCATCGTTCTCTGTTGACCGCTATGTTTCAATCGCTGGATGGTATCCAAGATTTAACCATTCATTAATTTTCATACTCGCTGTAATTGTTATTTATTTTGTTACCGCCAATAACTTAACCAAAAGAAGCACAAAGTTCACCATTTTATCAATCTATCTCTCTGCAGTCTTACTCTCAATAATCGGACTAATGAACTATTTTGGCTTGTTTCTGCCAATGAGTTTTAGTCAAATTAGATCATGGACACCTGCAACAAGCATTAATAATCTAGGCGTAATCCTAACTTTATCGGTACCATTAGGTATTTATCTGTCAATCAAAAAATATTCACCAAGCAAATCATTCCTATCTTTCGTCTTTCCAGTCTCACTATTACCAATCTTATGGTGTTTTTCGTTAATTAACTCTCTTAATGGATGGATAAGCTTGATTGTAATTATTGCCTTATTAGCACTCACTAGTCGAAAAGAGTTAGCAGTCAAAAAATCACTAATTTTAGCACTCGTAGCACTCGTTTGGATGTTCTTGACAATATTTGCCTACATTCCTAATCTCAATACTTCAACTTATGGCAAACTTATTAAAACTTCGGACAAACAAACCAATTCAAATATAGAATTCCCTAAAGAAGTTTCCCTTCCCCAAGCAGAAAGCTATTCTGTCAGTGTCGGAGTTATTCGTAACCAAAACCGAGCCTTAATCGGCTCAGGACAAGGCACATTTGCGTATGCCTACACTCAACTCAAACCTCAATCAATTAACTTGACTCAATTCTGGAATCTTCGTTTTGACCAACCAAATTCAGAGGTACTAATGATTCTTGCCGGCACAGGCATACTGGGAATCGCCTCATTTATCTTGATCGCACTAATTATTCTAGCCAAAACTCTAAAAATTCTTAAAAATAATTCCGAAGACAAGCTTATTTACAAATACATCGCCCTAACAGTACTTATTCTTATAATTACTAGTCTTGGCAATGTTTATACAGCTAGTATTTCACTAATTTTCTTTGGACTATTAGGAGCAATTAATAATTCAAACTCCTCCAAGTCCGAATTAAGTCTCAAAAAATCTAAAAAGCAATCCAAACGCGTCAAAGAAGAGCTATCTATGGCTGTTCCAGTTATATTGCTAATACCAACGCTTGTTGGCTCAATCTTTCTCTTTGCTTTTATTAGAGACTCATTCCAAGCCGAAACCCATTTCCAAAAAAGCGCATTAGCCACCTCAAAAAGTGATGGTGTTGAAGCTCTAAAAGAACAAATTGCCGCTATCAAAGAAAATAGCGCTGAAAGCGTCTATCGTAAACAACTCATCGTCACTTACATGGCTCTAGCCAGATCAATTCTCCAAAATGCACAAAGTAACGCCGATCCGAATAGCACTGAATCGCCTCTAACTGAACAAGAAGAAAAAGATATAACCTCTCTAATCAGCCAAGCCATTGAACAAGGAAAAATAATCACTGGTTACCAAACCAATATTCAATCAGGCACATCCAATCTTAATGTCGGCAATTGGGAATCACTTTCACAAGTCTACCGTTCACTAATCGGTATCGGCAAAGACGCTGAACAACACGCTCTCAAGGCTCAACAACAAGCAATTGCTCTTGATCCTCAAAACCCTCTTCTCTACATCAATCTTGGTAGAACATTTTTAGCACTTGGTATCACAGACTCAGCGATAACTAATTTTGAAATCGCTATTCAGAAAAAACCCGACTACCCTGTCGGCTATATTGCCTTAGCAGAAGCACTCAAAAACAGGCCAGATTCCGCCGCCAAAAGAGCTACTGCACTTGAAACAGCCCTCAATCTTCTCTCTACTGAAAATCCGAGTAGAGAAAATCTAACCAAAGAATGGGAAAAGGCTTTAGCGGAAAGCCAGTCGCAACAAGAAAAATCAGATCAAACCCCAACTGTCCCAAACTCTAACCCAACTCCACAAACCGCAACAAATTCTGCCCAGCCAACCAATTAGGCTCAAATTTCGCAAATAGATAACCATATATAATAACGCCTTAGTTTAGGTGTTCAATTTGTGCTCAAATTTCTATACAATTAGATAGTGAAAACTATCCTGCCAAACTTCTACCCTTTTCGTAGAAAAAATCCTACCCTTCAGCCTCAAACTCACCTACTACTTTCCACCACGAGCAAGGTCAAAAAAATAACCGACCACTCTAAAATAGTTTTTGCTTTTGTTTTTGTCTTAATTATTATTGCTAGCACTGTTCTAGTCTTTCGTTCTCTTCCCAAATCCGAAATCTACCCAAAAGCCACAGTCGAGCTTCCAAAAAACTCTTTTAGAGTTAATGAATCCCCTACCTTCAAACTCAAACTAAACGAAACCCAAATTATATCCTCAAACAAAAATGTTAAAGCCCAAATACTAAAACCTGATGGAAATATCGCCGAAAACATTAGCACCACAATCAAACAAAACTCAAACGAATTTAATATTCAAACCAACCCAATAATCGCAGGATCTTTTTCGCCAGGGAAATATACTCTAGATGTCGAAATAGAAAAAAACGGGCAAATCAAAAATATTCAACAAGATTTCACTTGGGGTGTACTTGCTATTAACTTCAACCAAACCATCTACTCTCCCAATGATTTAGCCAAGCTATCTTTTGGTACTGTCGATGATCTTGGTCATACAATTTGCGATGCCAGCTTAACCGTAGAAATAACCACTCCAAACAAAAACATAACCACTCTCTCATCAAAAGACGGCCAAATTAAACCTAGTGGAGAGTGTGGACTGGATAATATTACAGACGTCGCTGATTATTTATCCGAGTACCAAATCGGCAACGAAACAGGCGCCTACACCATTAAATATTCAGCCGAAACCAAAAACGGCACCAGAACAATTACTGACTACTTTGAAGTTAGAGAAAATATTCCATTTATTGTTGAACGCACTGGACCTTCCCGTATTTTCCCTCCCGCCAATTACAAAGTTAGTCTAAAAATCACCGCGAACCAAAACTATTCAGGACCGATTGTAGAAACTGTTCCAAAAGACTTTTTTATTACCAAATCCCAAGGTAACTACTCAGAAATAGTTGAAGGAGAACACAAAAAGCTAACTTGGAATACCAATCTAGTCCCCAACCAAACTCTCAATCTTTCATATTTCTTCGACGCACCAGATGTCAGTCCAGAATTCTTTTTACTCGGCCCACTAAAAATTGGCACTTACGGTGAAATCCGCAGTTGGCAAATCGCTTCAGATGCGGTAAGCAACCAAGGTACTACTTTCTGGGGGCGTTCAGCTGCCACCGCTGGTGTTATGCGAGTCAGAAACTTCACCAAAAACTCGACTTGGGGCACAGAATTCAACGGAGCTGCTAGCGGTACTAGCCTTAATGTTTGGATTGTTGGAGAAACAGCCACAACCAGAGAGGAGCAAATATTTGGATTACTCAAAGTTAACGGCGATCTTTACGTCGATACTTGTACAGGTGGTTGTGATGCTAATGGAGATTTTGCTAACCAGTGGAATAATCCAGGCACAACCGGCACTCAAGACTGTGACTCAGCTCCAACAGCTAACACCTGTGAAAGAGCCTTTGATATCGCTTATGAATCTCTCTCCGGTCGAGCCATGGTCGTCTATGCTGACAATGTCGCTGACAAATTCTATTACGCACTTTGGGATGGTTCCGCTTGGTCACCAGACTCTTCCCCAGGTTCACCATCTGCCACTAACGAAATTGACTTCCACACCGGTGGTACTGGCGGCACACCCAACTGGATAAGAGCAGTCAGTATGGGCGAAAACTTAGACAATTCTCGAACTGACGCCATTATGGTGTTAATAGCTGATAGTAATAATGACCTTTTTAGTTGTTATTGGAATGGTAGTTCTTTCAGCTGTCTCAGTGCTGCAATTGAGTCCGACCTAGAACACTGTACTAATGGTCAATGTTTTGATGGTGCTTGGACCACAAATACCGAATTTGTGGCTTTGTACACCGATACAACCAATGTTGATGTTAACTGGCAAGAATACACTATCGGCAGTGGCTGGGGCGGCGAACAAACCGGATACACTACCACTACCGACGCACAATGGATTGAATTAGCAGCCTCACCTGACAGCGAAAGAATCCTAGCCGCCACTTCAGAAAACTCCGATGACACTGGGAGTGCAGTTTGGAAAGGTGATGGCAGTTCAAACGGCTGGACAGAATGTTCTGCCACAGACTGTCCTGACACCACCACTGAAGTCGTTGGTGCACAACAAATTTCTGTCGCCTTCCAACGCTCCTCAACTGGTGGTTCTGGTGTAGACCTGTACAACGAAAACGGTTCCACCACTGACTCAGAGTACAGCACCTACACCGCCAACTCCACTTGGACCGCTCGCGCTCGCACTGGAATTACTACTACAGATGATGCCTTACAAGCCAAGCTCCAGACGGACCCAAACAGCGATGATGTTATGGGTATGGTTATTGATGTTGACTGTAAACTATACATGCAGCTTTGGACCGGTGCTTCTTGGGGAGGTACAGCTACAAACGTTGGAGCCGCCACAATTACAACTTATGGTGTTGCCTGTCCAAACCAAACCGCACCAACCTCAACAATGGGTACCGGATCTGGTCAACCGTACGGCCACAACTGGAAACTCTATACACCATGGTCACGTAATTGGCGATTCTATAGTGACGAAACTGTTAACGACCCTTCAACTGGTGTCGCAAACGAAAACACTACTGGCAGTGTCGCCAAAGAAGAATTTATTAGGCTTAGAATGCAATATTACGAAAGAGGCGCAGTTGCCCAAACCGATGCTCGCAAAAAACTTCAGTACACCTCTGGCTGTACGCCCAACACTGACCCTCTAGCTTGTACTTGGACTGATGTTGGTGACACTGGAGAAACTTCTGCTGTCTGGCGTTACGCCACAAGCGGTGAAACCTGTGCATCTTGTACTGATAACACCGCTGTGGCTACTGCTAGGCTCACTGGCACGACACAGAATGGTACTTATACTTCTGACAAAGACGCTGCAGCCGGAGCCAACATGGACCACACAGCCTCTGCCATACTCGAAGTTGACTATCCACTAAAGGCAGAAGCTGTTACCGCTGCTACCACCTATTATTTCCGAGCTTACGACCTCGATCAATTCACGCCCGTATACACCTACGAACCATCAGGTGTCACTGATTGTCTTTCAGCAGCTTGTACCTATCCAAGTGTATCTATTCCAGCCGACCCAATCACAGTTTCTGGTAATGTCTACACCGCAGGCACTGCTTCCGCTCCAGCTCTTTGTGATCACACCACTCCAGCCTACAATGTTGCAATCCGCAGTAACGGAGTAACCACCACAACATTCTGTAACGATTCCACTGGAGCTTTTTCTGACGCAACTGTTATGCCTCCAGCCGCCGGAGAAGGAATTATTGTTTGGATTGATGGAGATGCCACTGATGGCTCAACATCCATCCGCTATGATGGCTCTGGTAACTCGACCGGCCACATTGTCTACACCAACACCGCCACAGTTACATCTGACGATTCCACAGCCATCGACAATACCGACATGGACACCTACGATAGCGGTAATGATGGCGATATCCCATATACTGTATCAAGTAACAATCTCAGTGTTACTACCGGTATCGAACTATTGGTTTTTACCGGCAAAACCTACACTCCAAACGGAACAGTTACGACTAATGGAACTGCTGACTTCCATATCGATGACAGCGCAACTGCCACACTCGGCAGCGCCACTAACGCCATGGCCAGAGATATTTTAGTCGATGCCGGCGCCACGCTTAACATAAACGCTGACACTACTATTGCAGGCGGCGATATTGTTACCGCCTCTACCGGCGCAGTTGCAAATACAGCAGGCACACCAACAGTAACAATGAACGGTACAGGCAACATCGGCGGAGGCTCTGGTGCAATAACTATATACAACCTAACCATTTCTAATACTTTCACCACTACAATTACCTCTTCAACTACGATTAGCAACTCACTGACAGTCACAGGTTCAATCGGCAGCTCAACTTCGGTAACCACTACCGTAAATGGCTCAATCTCTGGTGGTGGTACGATTAACTACACAGGCACTAGCACATTCAAGCAAAGGGTGGCTGTTAACCAAAACTTCGGTGCCACCTCTGGTGCTACTGCTTGGAACTTTGTAAACCTCACTTTCTCCAACTCTTCGGGATCCTCACGCACAATCACCACCCAAACCGGCGGTACAGGCGCAATTAATGTTAGCGGAGACTTAACGCTTGGTGAGGGTGGAGATGGCGCCTCAACTGTTCTTGATGCCGGCAACCGTACTTGGACGCTTTCTGGAACTGACGGTACCCCTACTGCCGTCAACGCCTCCTCAACTCTAACTGGCAACACATCTACATTTGCTTTCACTGGCAACAATGGTTCAGGAGACACCACAATTTCCGCCTTAACATTCACTAATTTAACACTTAACGCCTCAGAAACATTTAATGCTGGAGGTACAATTACCGCAAACGGAGACCTTACTGTTACCACAGGAACATTCGCTCTCGGCACTAATAATATCACCGTCGGCTCCACCACCGCAGGCTCAGGAGATGTCTCAATTAGCGGTTCTATTACCCAAAGCGCTAGTGGTACCTTTAGTGCCAAAACTGCGGCAGCTGCCACCCCTACATTTGGCGGCTCTGGCACAATTAGTCTTTATAATCTTTCCTTCGAACCAGGTGCAGCTGGTGCATCATATACACTTGGTTCTGGCGCCTCCCAAACAATTACTGTTGCTAACAACTTAACAATTGGCGACGACACCAACTCTGTCACCGTCAACGCTGACACCAACGACCCAACCATAGACGTTAACGGTAATTTTTTAATTAACACCAGTGCTACCTACCAAAACTCAGCAACAGTAGCAATGACTGTTGCCAAAAACTTCACCCAAGACGGTACCTACACTCATAATGGTGGAACAATTTCGCTCGATGGGAGCACAACTTCAGATGACTCAACAGTTACCTGTTCTGGAACAATTGGCGGTAGTATAGGGTTTAGCAAAACTGGCGATGGCGACATCACTATTGGAAGTGGCTGTACCGTTGCTTCACCAGGTTCAGGTATCTCGATGACAGGAAACATCATCAATAATGGCACCATTAATAATGGTGGCACCACATTCAATCTCGATAACCTTACAGGCGGCGAAGGAGATCTTATCAATAATGGTGGTGCGACAATAACCTACTCTGGTACTGCCATGACGATCGAGGGCGACTTTACCCAAAGCAGCACTTTTAACCTTACAGGTATTACTGTCACTCTTGATGGCTCAAGCAGTTCTGACAACAGCACAGTTATTTGCGGAACACTTGGTGGAACTTTAGCTTTTAACAAAACAGGTGGAGCCACCGTCACAATAAACACAAGTTGTACTGTTGCAGTCACTACTATTTCAATGACAGGCAACTATATCAACAATGGTACAACTAATATTTCGGGTAGTACTTTTAACCTTGATTCCACATCTGGTAATGGAGGAAGTCTTACCAACGGAGCCTCCGCTACAATGACCTACTCTGGAACAATAATTACTTTAGAAAAAGACTACACCCATACTGCCGGAACAACATTCAACCTTAGTGGTAAAACCTTAACTTTTGACGGCTCCGACACCACCGATGACTCTACTCTTACTTGCTCTACAACTTTGGCTGGTACTCACGATATTGCCAAAACCATTCAAGGTGCGGACTTCACCCTAAGCGCAAGTTGTGTAATTACAATGGTTGCCAGTGTCACAACATATGGCTCAATAACTGTCAATGGTTCTATGACAGGAACGACTATTACAACTCGCGGTAGTGTACTCAAAGACTCCGGTGGAACACTAGTTGTTGCAGGTAATACTTTAGTTTTCGAAGACGGGGGCGTCGATACTGACTCCACACTTGACTGTGAAGGTGGCACAATAACTGGTGCAGTTGAACAAAATATGACCCACGCTGGATCCACTCTGACAATGGTCAGTAGTTGCACAATTACCGACGATTTCATTCGTACTGATGGTGCTTTTTCTAACCCAGGTTCTGCGTATACACTCACTCTCCAAGAGGACTTTTCGATGAGCACAACCGACACTTTTGGTGGTGCAAATCTAACCCTAACTCTAAACGGAACTGTTAATCCTCAAACTATTACACAAAACGCTGGGACAATGTCAGGAATATTTACAGTTAATAAATCGGCAGGTGTTGCACAGATGAATACAGATTTCACTACAGGCTCAACATGTACCGTTACCGACGGAACATTCTTCCTCAACTCTTTTGATTTTAACTGTGGTTCGACATTTACCGTCACCGACACCTTACAAATGGAAGGTAATGAACTACCAACCACACCTACTCTCTCAGTCGGTTCATATGTAATATTTGTTGGTGACAACGACACAGTTGCTGATGTCTACAACCTTCCCAACTACACATGGCGCAACCTTACAATCGATTCTGATGACGGCAACAGTGATACTTTTACTCAGCAAGTTAACACCACAGTCAACGAAAACTTCTGTATCATAACCGGCACATACGATCTTGACAGTCTCTCTCTCGATGTAGTTGGCACTGTCTGTAATAACGGCGGCATAATGACTAACGCTGGCGACTTTAACTACGACTCCAATACTATACTTCTAACTGACAGTGGCTATTCCGAAGATAACAACTTCACTCAAGGCGACACTATCTATATGACTGTTACTGATGCTTCCGTAAACCTTAACGGCGGCAGTGCCGAAACATTATCCGTCACACTTACCACCACAACTGGCGATTCTGAAACCAAAACTTTAACCGAAACCGGCAGCTCCACGGCTATCTTCCGTGGCAGTATTACTTCTGCTTGGGGAACATATACAACCTCGAACAATAACATCGAAATGGTACTCGATGATGTTATTACCCTCAGCTACACTGATGCCAACGATGGTACAGATACCGGCAGTGATACTGCAAACACTACCGCCGACGCACCACCAGCCGGTTCTGGTAAACTAGTCTCAACTAACTTCGAAATGGATGGTGCCTTTGGTAGCTTCGGAGACAGAAAATCTTCCACAAACTATACTCTCACAGACACTGGTGGTGTCCTCGCAGCTGGTCCGGGAGAATCAACCAACTATGATCTTGGCTCTGGTTTTCAATATTGGAATATTGGTTCAAACCGACTCGAGTTAACAATTTCTTCAACCACAATTGCCTTTGGTACACTTACTCCAGGTACTCCTGCAACCAATAATCACAATCTTCAAGTCGTCTCCGATGCTCCAGGTGGCTATCAAGTAACCGCTCAAGAAGTAACAAGGCTTGCCAACATTAACTACGCAGGATTCTATATCCCTGATGTTCTTGGCGATGCAAGCAATATTACTCACACCTCAGCGGGCGCTTGGTCATCAGGTACCACTTATGGTTTTGGTTACACTTTGGCTAATGTTACTGGCACAGATGCTGCCTTTACCAGCAACTACAGACATTTTGCGGACCTAGCATTCGCCGAAAGTCCAGTTGCGGTCATGTCCAACGTCGGAACAACCAATGATAGTGAAATAACCGTGACTTACAAAGTAAACGTCAGTGCAGCACAAGAAGCCGGAAATTATGAGACAAAAGTCACCTATATCCTTACCGGAACTTACTAAGCTAAAATACAACCAATGAAAAAAGTCCTTGCCCCGCTTTTTAGCTTAATATTTTTTTTCGCTATATATAATGTAGTTAATGCAGCTACTGTTGCCATAGAACCCTCTCATTTCGAAATCAAAGGCAAACCAGGTAACGGTATTAATGGCACTTTTAAGTTCTCCGCTGATACTGGTAGTACTTATCAGTTCAGCATTCGCCAATTCGAAGCCGATGGCACTCAAGGACTAATCAAATTATTACCTGAAACCCCCAACTACCCTGTCACAAAATGGGTTCAATTTTTTCCGCCAATTACCAAAGCAACCAGTGCTGAAGATCAAACAATTGGTTTTCGCATCAATGTTCCAGAAACAATTGAAGAACAGGATTTTTATTTCGCAATTCTCGCCTCACCTATTTCACCTGAACCTGATCCCAAAAAAAGCTCCGCCACAATTCAACCATCTGTTGCTTCGAACATTATTCTTTCTTTGTTTGATAAGAAAAAAATCGAGGGTGACATCAAAATATCCTTAACTGGTGAAAAAATTCAGCAAATCGATAATTTAAATCTTTCGCTTACAGTTCAAAATAATCTCAATAAATTTCAAACAATCGAAGGCGCAATCACTTTGACTTCGATAGTTGATAATAAAAACCAAAAAATAATTCCGATTATTCCCCAAAATATCTTAGCGGGCGCTGTCAGACAAATGACAACAACTCTCGAAAAAAATATTCCACCAGCAATCTATATAAGTGACATCAATCCAGGCATTTACAAAGTAAGCTCAACCGTCTCAGGCGACAACGGTATTAAGTACACATCCCAAGAATTCACAATTTATATTGTTCCCTCACTTGGCTACGTCGCTTATCCGTTAATTACCATATTACTTTTATTAACCGCAGTCATACTTAGCATCAAAGTCTTCAAAAAATCCAAAAAGCCAATTGACAACTAAAGATATTTTTTGTGATGATAAGAACAATAATGTTATTTCATACGAATAAGTCCAAAAAACTGCTCCTTTTCGT
>CAYQLK010000017.1:0-21272 GCA_964418515.1 uncultured Gammaproteobacteria bacterium
GGCATAGAAGGTATAATCTAACAATGACAAAGTTGCCTGCCTATCGTCAAGTTTTACCCCGTACCTCGAGGCTATTTCTTATAAGTCTAGTTGTTGTGGTTCAGATTATTACCTTATCTGTTGGAAATAATGCGATTGCACTTGATCTGAATAACAGCGATGAAATTGCCAAGGAAATTGAAAAACTAAGTAAAGATTTAAAAGCAAGTCAAGATGCAACGGTGCCTCTTGAACAAAAGCTTAAGAATTTAACGGGTCAAATAACTTCTATTCAGACAAAAATAAATAAATATACAAATGATATTAATTTGGCTGAGAAACAAATTAAACAAAAAGAGGCTGATTTAGAAAAACAGAAGGCAATTTTAGCTGCGACTGTAAGAAGTTACTACATTCGAACTTTTGTCGACACTCCGCTTTTGACGCTACTTTCGTCTGATAGTGCGACCGATGTGACAAGAGAGCTGACTTTTCGAAGTAAAACAACAGATAGAGATAAGAACTTAATAATGACAATTACGGCCGATATTACAGGACTTAAACAGGACAAAGAAGATTTGGCTAAAGAGAAAACAAAGTTAGCGGGACTTCAGACTTCGTTAAATAAAGAGGCTGATTTTTACAAAAAGGAAGTTACAGGAGCCAAGCAATATCAAAGCAATTTATCGAATCAAATTGCTTCGTTATCAGCAAGACAGAATGAAATTATTGCAAGTAAAAGCGGTACTTTTACGACTGGTGTTGGAGATGTGCCGCTAGCTGATGACCCAAATGCAAGCGTGAATTTTAATCCTGGATTTTCTAAAGCATTTGCGGCTTTTTCTTTTGGGGCATACACACACAGAAAAGGTATGAGTCAGTATGGAGCAAAAGGCAGGGCGGATTCTGGGCAAAATTTCAAGACAATTCTCTCTAAATATTATGGTAAAGAACCAAGCAGTAAAGATACTGGTGGAAATATTAAGGTTGCAGGACAAGGCGAGATTGATTTTGAAACAAAATATTTATATGGAATTGCAGAAATGCCTTCGTCTTTCCCAGAAGAAGCACTTAAGGCTCAAGCGGTGGCAGCTCGTTCGTACGCATACAGATATAAAAAAGATGGACTAGAAATCTGTACGACTGAAGCTTGTCAGGTATTTAATAAATCAAAATCTGACAGTCCGCCAGACAAGTGGAAAAAAGCCGTTGATGACACCAAAGGACAGGTAATTGAGGATGTGGTTACTTATTATTCTTCTACAACTGGAGGATATTCAACAACGTCTGGTTGGGATACAAGTTGTGGTTCAAAAGATTGTTGGACTGGCGAAGCTTTTGAGAAAAAAGCTAACAGCCCCTGGTTTTATAAAGCTTGGTATACAGAAGGGTATTCAATTAGTTCAGACAAATGCGGAAGAAGTCATCCTTGGTTAAATAATGAAGAATTCTCAGATATTTTGAATGGATATTTGCTAATCAATAATAATCACCCAGACGCAGGCAGGGTCACACCCGTGTCATCTTGTTGGGGTGGTTCGCCATTATCAATGTCAGAATTAAGAGATAAGGCGAGTGAATATGGTGGCGCGTTTACCTCTGTTTCGGCCGTATCGGTTAATTATTCAAACGATGGATCGACGGCGAATGTAATTATTTCCAGTAACAGAGGGACGGATACTATTTCTGGATCGAAGTTTAAGGAAGCTTTTAATTTGAGGGCGCCGGGCTGGATTTCGGTTAAGTCACCACTATTTAATATCGAGGTTAAGTAGTTTGGGTGCTTAATTACCATAGTTTGGGGTAGAATTATTTCAATAATGTTTAATTCTTATTTCGAAAACCCTTCGGGAATATCTTTTGAAGGACAAGAGCCAGGGGAAAAGGTCATACTGTTTTTGCGACAACATTTTGTGGTTTTGATTAGTTGGTTTGTGGTGGTGACGCTAATGTCTTTGGTGCCGTTTGCTTTTTTCGGACTTGTTTCTTTTTTTGAGGTGGATATTACGACTGTTATTTCTGGACCGTATTGGATAGTGGCAACATTGTTGTGGTTTTTGATAACTTTTGGGGTGTTATTTGAAAAACTAGTCAGTTGGTTTAATAACACTTATATTTTGACGAACGAGAGGATAATTGATGTGGACTTTCACAACTTATTATCAAAAAAAGTGTCTTATGCTCACCTAGACAATATTGAGGATGTTTCTCAGGCTGTCGGTGGTATTGCAAGGCTATTTTTTGATTATGGTCATGTGCATATTCAGACGGCAGCTGAACAGAGAGAGTTTGATTTTCACTCTGTGCCTCAGCCAGCTAAGGTATCTTTGGCTATACAAAAAGAAGCAAGATTAGAAAAAGCAGAGCCAGATGGAGTAATTCAATAGTTTATGGATATATTTTTTAATGGAGGATTATTCAGCTTTGAAACGATTTTTAAAGCCTTTTTGGTTTTGGGGTCGGTTTTTTATCTAGTTTTTTCACTACTTGTACTAAAACAAGTTAATGTGACTAATCGGACTGTTCAAAACAATGAGGGTGGAACGTTTAAGTTTATTTCAATATTGAATATTGGCGCTTCGGTTGCGGTGTTACTTTTGATTCTTGGTCTTATTTTTACTGGTGCTTAGCCTCATTTTGGACCTGTAATGTTGAGTTTTATGCCTAATTATGGTATAATTCGCTTTATTGGGGATGTATTGCCTCGACGAAATAGCTCGTTAAAAACTGCAAGCCGAGTGATTCTAAATAACTCGCAAAATATTTTTAGAAAAAATAACTGTCAGCAAAATTTCTGACAAAGTAAACGGTTCTCTTGCAGGATTGTTTGCTCCTCGTCCGTCTGCTTACGCTTTTGCCTAAGTTCGACCGATAAGGACTTTAAATGGTTTTTCTCCAACGGAACTATTTAGGGTACAACTTAGTTGGAGTCAAAGCGCTCATTTGCTAATTATGGGTATGCGGAAAGATATTATTAATATCTCTTTAAAAAGATATTTATAATTTAAATTAGATAGTTTTGACCTCTAACTTGTTAGTGAGACTAAAGGCTCAGAATGATTTTTATAAACACTAACTACGCTTGTAGAAGTTTTTGTCGGAATATTATCGGACGCGGGTTCATAGCCCGCCATCTCCACATATATTTTAGATATTTATCTAAAACAAAGAGCTGCCTTTAAAAAGGGCGGCTTTTTTTGTGAGTATTTTTATGTTTTTGTTTATAGCTGATTTTTTATTTCCCAAAAAATGTCTTGGTTGTTCTCGAAACGGAAGTTATTTTTGTCAAAGGTGCATTAGTAAACAGGAGAAATATGAAGCCCAGAGATGTATAAAATGCCAAAGATTAAGCTTAGACGGATTAACTCACCCAAAGTGTAAGTCGGTTTATTTACCTGAAGGCGTTTTTGTTATATATCGATATAAAAATATTCTTAAAAAGTTGGTTAAAGATGTTAAATTTCGTAGGTTAAAATCTTTGGATAACGAATTAACTCAACTATATGTTCATTTGGACGAAAGACTTATCAATTATTGGGTAAAAAATCAGTTTATTGTTACAAGTGTGCCGATTTCTAGGACTAAATTAAATAAAAGAGGGTTTAATCAAGCGGAGTTACTGGCTAAAAAGTTTGCAAATATAAATGACTTGGAATATCAGAATTTTTTAAGTCGAAAACGAGATACAAGGGCGCAATTTGGGTTAAACAGAAAAGAAAGATTTCAAAATATAGCAAATTCATTTACATTGAAAAAAAAGTTTAAAAAAGGCACTAATTTGTTACTTATTGATGATGTGATAACGACAGGTGTGACGGCAATTGAGTGCGTTAAGGTCTTAAAAAGAAATAGGGCGGGTAAGGTTTGGGTTTTGGTACTGGCTGGATGAATAAATTTCTACCCTTTATTAAATCTTAAGAGCGAGAATGCTGTTTTGTGTGAGAAGGTAAATGGTTTGGTCTTTTTCTGAAACAGCAATGTCTAAAGCATTTGCGATTTGTGGATCTTGATATTGCAGCCTGTATCCTCCTGTTTTACCAAAAGCAATAACGCGCGAGTTGTCAGGATCTAAAATATAAACAATATCGGTTGATTCTGCATCGGAGTAAATTTTGGCTTTTGAGCCGATTTTTTTGTCTAGCCCTGAGGTTGGAAAACTAGTACCGGAGTCTGGTAAAAAGTTGTAAACATTTTCAGAGCCTGTGAGAATCCAAATGGATCCGTCGATACTCATATCGATTCCGTCACTGATGTCTCTAGCGACACTGTCTTTGATGTAGTTGGTTTTGGCTGAGAATGAACTTTCGGTTGGAGTATATTTCCAAACCTGATTATTGCCATTGTCGAGCACATAAACATTGCCTCCAAACGAAGCAATAGATTCGACTCCGTTCCAGTTTTGATCTTTGGGGTCTATAACTATTTCGGTTTTGTTATCGCCAGCAACTGACCTGACGACTCCAATAGAATCTTTGTAGGCAAAAGTACGACCGAGTGAGCCTGCGACAAATTCTGCGCCTTTAACTGATTCTCCTCCGCCAACGATTTCGGTACTTTTACGATCAATATTTATTTGATAGAGAGAGCCGTTTTGGTTGTCTAGAACATTTAGCACTCTTCCATCTAGATCGAGACTATATCCAGTAGCTGTGGTTTTGATTAGGTCAAGTTTTATAAATTCCGTAATAATGGCATCCTTAACATTTAGAGTTTGAGAGATGCTTTCTTGAATTTTGGTCAGCAAAATTTTGGCAGATTCGTTATTTGGGGTAAGGGCAAGAATATTGTTGACTTTGTTTTGAGCCGAAACAAGCTTGTTGCGAGCAAGTGGTGGGTTGGAAACTACCAAAGGAAGCGCTTGTTGATATTCTGTTTGTGCCTCAATCAGGAGTTCTTGGCTTTGGAGATTTTTGGATTCTTGGGTGACACCCGTAAAGGCTAAAAATAACCGCACCGAGAGGGCAAGAATAAAAATTAAGGTTAGGAGTCCATATACCTTTTTAGCTTTTCTTGGGTCGTTGAAAATATTACTTAGGTTTGGTTTATTGGCTCTGGTGCGAAATTTGGCGTTTTCGATTGAAGTAGGTATTGATTCTTCGACTAAATCTTCTTCATCAATGTGGTGCGGAGTGAGTATGTTTTGATTAACATTTTCAAGATTATCGTAGGTTATTTTTTGCTCGTTTTGGACTGCTGGCAGAGTAATAATTTTACAAATTCCAATAGTGGCGTTTGTAAGGATTTCAAGGTCGACCTCTTTTCTTAGGTGAGCTTGGGTAGTATCTGTATCTTTGAGATCTTGATGTTTAAGGGCGCTTTTGAGAATTGGATGATAATTGCTGGTTAGGATAACAGTATCGTTCTCTTGCCATATACCAGAGGCGGATCGAATGATATGAGTTTGGGTTTCTGATTCTGAGTTGGGAAGTGGAGTGTTTTGAACAATAGGAGCAAAAACAGAATGTCTTTTTAAATAGACTTGTCCCAAACCTTTAGTAAGAGCGTAAATAGTTTGATCGATTATGGCAACTAGGCTTGCGCTGGAATTGTCGATAATTGAAAGTCCATCGGAAAACGCAGTTTTTAAAGCCTCTAGGTTGCCAAGGGCGATATTGGTTTTGAAAGAATTAATGGTTGTTTCAAACGCTTGAGCTGATTTTTCTCCCAGATTTTCTAATTCTGCAGAGGGTGAAAAAGAAAGGATTAAAAAGGCGGGGTGTCCGTTATGTAATTCTACTTCGCGAAATACTACATCGCCGTAATTTGGTTTTTCATCACCAGATATTTTGATGGTGTTGGTTATGACAGAAATGTTTTTCACTATTTATCAGGGCAGGTTAATAAAAATATTACTGTTTATATTTTAGACCGTAATGACTTAGCAATGTCGCGTTCAATCGCAGCTTTTTTTAAAGTTGCTCTTTTGTCGGCTAGTTTTTTGGGTTTGGCGAGAGCAATTTGGACTTTGACCAGATTGTTTTTGAAATAAACAGCAAGAGGAATAATCGAAATACTTTTTTGAGTGTTGTGTTGGGTAAGGTAGAGGATTTCTTTTTTATGCATTAGTAGTTTGCGGTCACGATCAGGGCTAATATTTAACTGAGAACCTTGAAAAGGAGGAATGTGGCAGTTAATTAAATAGAGTCCGTCTGCTAGAGTTTTGACAAAGCTTTCTTGAAGATTACATCTTCCAAGACGAAGTGATTTGACCTCAGAGCCCGCAAGAGCGATACCTGCTTCAAAGGTTTCGAGGATAAAATAATCATGGTAGGCTTTGCGGTTTGCGATACGCATAGCTAATATTTTAACTGATATTCAATTGGAAAATTATTTTTTGAGCTCGTAGCTGGTTTTGTTTGCGAATTCGTTGCCGTTTCTGTCTAGTTGTCTTAAGGTGTTTTCGTTGACTTGAAGATAATACTTGGAAAGTTCTGGATCTTCAGGTTCGATTTGAAAAAGGGTTTTGCCGTCTTTGTCGATTTTTATAAATTTGCCCTGACCAGAAAGAGGACTTGTTTGATTGATATATGTTTCGTTGGCGAAATATTTGACCGGCTCGTTTGTTTGTGCATCAAAGTAAAGTGTAAGGACAGTTTCGATTCCAGGACAATCAGCACATGGGAGCGTGCCATAAAATGGACCAACCTTAATGAGTTCTGGTGCAGGAGTTGAGGTGGTTGTTTCGGTAGTTGAGCTAACGGTTTGGGCCTTACATCCTGTAACAAAAACTAGAGAGAGAACTAGACAAAAGATTAAATGTTTAAATTTCATTTCAAAACTAATTATATTCGAAATTTGAATAAAAATTACAAAAACGCCAAAGCAGCTTTAGCGATTTCGTTCGTTTTTGACGAAAAGAAAAGTGCCAATTACAAGAAAAACTAAACCAGCACCTAAGACGACCGAGAGATTTATTAGCGGATTAAAGAGTACGGTTTTGGAATATTCTGGATTGCCCAAGTAATAAACACTTCTAAGAAGGTCAACTGCGTATGTCATAGGGGAAAGACGCGAGGCAACTAATATTGGCAGTGGAAGATTGGAGATAGGATTAAAAACTCCAGCTAGAAAGAATTGGGGAAAAAGTATAAATGGAAATATTTGATTAGCTGCTCTTTGATTACTAAGACTAGACATAACCATAACGCCAAAAGCCCCGCCAAAAAATGAGACTGCAAACACAAAAGGTATTAGTCTAATTAGGGCGGGAATGTCGAGAGGAATGCCCATAATAAAGCCAAAGACTAAAACACCAACAATTTGAACTATAGAAATTAGTGTTTCCCCAAGTATTTTGCCGAGCAGAATGGAGTAGCGAGAGATTGGTGCGATAAACATTTCTTGAGCAAAGTCGTTTTGTCTGTCCTCGACAAGAGAAATGATTCCTGAGGCTGTTGACTGGAATAGAGTTTGAGCAATGACACCTATAAAAACAAAAACCAAAAAATTAAAACCAAGATTGTCGCCAAGGTTTGATTGCAGACTTGTGCCTAATACACCAATAAAAATAACTGGAAATATAAGGCTGGCTAATATCCTAGGACGGTCTCGGAATAATTTGGAGACGTCTCTAAAAGCTATGGTAATTATTGCGTTAAGATTGTGCATTTTTGGTAATTATTTCTACATAAGCATCTTCGAGCGATGGACTGTGAATGTCTAGAAAAGTAAGAGGAGTTTTGATTTTTTGAATTATTTCCTGACCTGTTGATTGAGTATTGATTAAGATTTTGAATGGCCCAACGCCTTCAAATTTGATTTTGTGACTTGATAATTCCTTAGTTAGTTTGGTGCGATCTTTAGAATCGATTGTGATGTATTTTTTGATCAAAGATTCCTTTATTTCCGCTGGTGTCCCTTTGGTGGTAATTTTGCCCTGATCAATGATGCAGATAAAGTCAGAATTTTCTGCCTCTTCTAAATAGTGGGTTGTTAAAAAAATAGTGATATCTTCTTTTTTACGAATGTCTTGGAGATATTTCCAAAGATTTTGGCGACTGACTGGGTCGAGACCAGTGGTGGGTTCATCAAGAAAAAGCACCTTAGGTTGATGCATTAAAGATCTAATGATTTCGAGCTTGCGCTTCATTCCGCCGGAGAGAGTTTTGACAGGTTTGTTGATGTCTTTTTCTAGTCCAACGACTTTTGCAAGTTTGGTAACCCTTTTTTTGTACTCACTTGGCATGAGTGAATAAGTAGGCATAAACGCGTAGAGGTTGTAGAGGCTAGCGTGGAAACGGATGTTTTCTTCGGCAGTTAGATTAAGGTCGAGAGATGGATTTTGAAAAATAACTCCAATTTCTTGACGAACTTTTTCGGGGTGTTTTTCGACATCAAAACCAGCGATTGTTACAACTCCCTCTGTTTTGGAAAGAATTGTTGTGAGGATTGAGATTGCCGTTGTTTTGCCGGCGCCGTTGGGTCCGAGGAGTGAAAAGAACGAACCTTCATCAACATAAAAAGAGATGTCGTCAACAGCGTTAGTTTTGGCCTTTTTGTATTTTTTAACAAGGTTTTTGACCTCGATTATGTGACTAATTTCTTTTTTTGTTTTCATTTTATTATTGGCGGAGGGGGAGAGATTGGACACTAGTCCATTTACCTCAAAACTCATAATTTATCGTTACTAACTTTATCAAATTATTCGTTTTTTGTTACCGAACTCTTTAGAGTTGGAATCAACCTACCCTCATATTTATCCAACCAATAGAACTGATTGAATAAATCTGGCGGAGGGGGAGAGATTCGAACTCTCGAAGGGCGTAAACCCTTAGTCGTTTTCAAGACGACCGCACTAGTCCACTATGCGACCCCTCCTCTTGTCTTAAGTTATGTGCGCCCGGCAGGATTCGAACCTGCGACCCTCAGATCCGCAATCTGATACTCTATCCACTGAGCTACGAGCGCTTGATTCCGAAAGAACGAGGGGAATTTTACTCTAAAGGAACTTTTTCAACAAGCGTATCAGCCATTTTGTCGACAATAAATCCTTTGTAGTCCCTGCGATACTCTAGTTGTTCTGACAAAATATTAACAATTTTTTCTCTATCCTTATCTTCAATAATCATAACTAGCGCAGGTCTTAGTTTGTTTTGAGTGATATTAAGAATGGTCTGTTTGTTTCTTTGGGAAAACCAAAAACTACCTAGTTCTGCCCACAAGAAGGCGCTACCTCCGTTAACTATTCCAAGTCTAGTAATTCTATTCTCCACAACTGGAGGTTCAATATATGCCAAAACATAAGCAACAAAACCGAGTGAAAGAATTAGCATCGCAACAATTGGCTCTTGAATGGTTATGGCTATTAGACCAAGCAAAAAGACGATTATTGCAATATTTATGTAGTACATTTTTGTCCGCTTTTTGTAGACGCGAGAATAAGCTCGCCAACTAAGCAAAGATTTACTTTTTATGACGTCGGATTTGAGAGCTAGGATTTCTTCTTTAGTCAGGTTCCTGTCTAAATTTTGGTAATCGGGAATACTAAATGCTTTTTTAAGTAATTGATCGCCTTTTTTTGTTTTTGGCTTAGACTTGGTGGGCATAAATTAGATTATATCAGCTCAATTTTATCTGGTGGTTCAGGTTTGCATTAGCCTCTGCTAAAATACCACACTTGGAGAGGTCGCCTAGTGGCCTATGGCGCTTGCTTGGAAAGCAGGTTTACGCGTAAGCGTATCGGGGGTTCGAATCCCCCTCTCTCCGCCAAGATTTTGTTGGAGTGTACAATTAATTTATTATGTCGTTTGGGTTTGAAGCAGTCGGACTTAGTCAATTTTCATTTAATAATTTTTTTTGTAGAGGGGCGGTGAGTAGGTAAATGTTTGCAACAGAAATAAACTATTTAGCAATGATCGTTGCAGGTCTTGCGACTTATGCAATTGGAGCTTTGTGGTACTCACCTGTTCTTTTTATGAACGAGTGGATGAAAGTAGCGGGCTTGGATAAAAAGAAAAATACCAAAGTTGCTCAATCGCAGATGGTTCGAATGTACACCTTGGGGCTTGTAGCTAATATGATTGCCGCCTTTGTTTTAGCAAGACTATTGGTCTGGACTAGAGCAGGAGATGATTTGGTTGGAGCTCTAAAAATCGGTGGTTGGTTGTGGCTCGGTTTTATCGCTGTTTGGATGATTAACAGCTGGTTGTACGAAAGCAAGCCAATTAAGTATTTTGTAATTAATTCTGGTTATGCCCTAGTAACTGTTCTTGTTGGAGCTGCGATTCTTACGCTCTGGAGATAAGTTAAATAAAAAAAAGACAGGCAATGTTTTTTAGTTAGCCTGTCTTTTTGTGTAGCAACTAGTTTTTTTGGACAATGAACCAGAGCCAATTATTGTTGTTGGTTTCGGAGGAGGTAAAATCGATAACAGAGAAGCCGTTTTTAGTTAAAATTTTTGTAAATTCTTCCTTAGTATAAAAAGAGAAAAACCTGCTGAAGGCTTTGTTTTGATCGGTGACTCTTGATTTTTCGACCTCTTGAACTTGTTCTCCCTCACCTTCTTTAAGGCTAATAAAACCAATCCCGTTAACTTTTATATATTTGTTTATTTGAGATAAAGCGAGATCGATTTTGGTTTTAGGAACATGAAGAAGAACTGCGCTTGCCCAGAATCCGTCGAATTCTGTTCCTTGAGGGAAGCTAAGATCATAGACGCTAAACGGAAAAAACTTAGAGTTGGGTAGGGATTTTTGACACATTCGAATAAAAGATTTGGCGATATCAGTGCCTGTATAGTCAAAACCTTCTTCAATTAATCTTTTGGCATCGTAACCCGTGCCGCTTCCTATTTCCAAAACACTACCTGCGGATAAATATTTTTTAAAAAACTTAATTTCGTTATCCTGAAAAGTCAGCTTAGTGGTTGGTTTGTGCCAACTGTCAGCATTCTGTTCGTAATATTCGACAGTTTGTTTTTCTTCTTTGGTTAGGTTTTTCATGTAAATATTGAATAAATCTGGCGGAGGGGGAGAGATGTTGGATTATTAAGAATCCAAGAATAATGCACAATATTATTGAAATAGGTTTTTCAATAACAGTTTTATTATTAGCGAACTCTAAACAGAGTTCTAATCATATTTCCCCATTATATTTTGCAAATTAATGCATAGCATTAAATTGCAAAACTTGGCGGAGGGGGAGAGATTCGAACTCTCGGAAAGGAAAAATCCCTTCAGCAGTTTTCGAAACTGCCGCACTAGTCCACTATGCGACCCCTCCGTAATAAATGGTCGCGAATTACCGCGTGATTATATCCGATTATTCGATTATAGGGTAGAAAATTGCAGGCGGAGGAATTTTTCCCTGAAATCTTGCGAGTGTGCAAAAAGCAGCCTGACTTTTTGAGTGGAGTAGCTGATTTGAGCTTTAGTGACATTGTTAATTTGCTGGCCATCGGCCATAAAAGCGACTGGGCGTCTTTCTGTATCGAGCGCTGTTAGTGTTACTTTTGAATTGTGAGAGAGTTGAGCGCTGCGCCAGTTGTGAAAAAGCGCTGGACAGATACCAGTAAGAACCAAATGACGACTGTCGATTGGTAATATCTTGCCGCCAGCGGAAGCGTTGTATGAGGTTGAGCCGGCTGGAGTGGAAACGATAGCTCCGTCGCAGACTAGTTTTTCAAATCTAATTTTGTCATTGACAGATATTTCTATTCGGCAAGTTTGAGGTGTAGCTCGTTCGAAATAAAAATCATTAAAAGCTAAAGTGGTGCGAAGTTTTTTGTTATCGCTAAATAGCTCGGCTTTTAGCAGACGGTTTTCGACGGTGTCAAATTCACCACTGATTATCTCATCAACGACATCTTCCTTGGCTTCGTTAAGCAAAAAACCGAGATGGCCAAAGTTAAAACCAACAAATGGGATATGTAGTGGATAGTATTTTTTAATAGCAGTAAGCATTGTGCCGTCGCCACCGAGCACAAGAATAAAATCTGCTTTTTGGTCGGATTCGACGATTTCCAGTTTGGTTTTTATTTTTTTGATTAGTTGTGAAGATGTGGGTAAACCTTGCCGGGAAACAAGTATGGCTTTTAGCATATGGATATTTTAGTACGAAATTAAGAAAAAAGCCGACTTACACTCTTATTTGGAAGTCGGCTTTTGTTGAGTTGGTTGAACTACTTGGGCGCGGTTAGCGTTTTGACGGCTTCGCGCATGGCGATGTCGAGGAAGATGGAGATGTTGGGATCTCCGTCGTGAGCGGTTCCTGGACACGGAATGTTGAGCCATTCTTCCCAGCGGATGTAGCAGCCTTGTTTAGCTGCTGTGGCTCCGTATTGGGCGAAAAGGAAATGTACCGCGTCGTTCTCGCTCATTTCTGGGTTGTCCACGTCGAATGCTGCGCGGAGATCATCGCTGGTGAGGACGGTTCGGCCGGTGGTTTTGGCACGAGGGGATTGGATGACTTCCCAGTCGACGAACCATCGGTCAGTGCCAAGCTCATCGGTCTGGCTGACAGTGAGTTTGGCCGCGCTGCCTGTGATGACGAGGTGGCGACGGCTAGCGTCGAAGCTTGAGACGCGCATTTTGAGCCCGTGGTGGTGGAACCACACAGGACGACCCAGCCTTAATTTAGGTTGGGTTCTGGTCATGGTTGAGGTCTGTGACAAGTGTGACCGCCTTTGCCTAGTAGTTTTGGGGTGCTGTTAGAGTGCGAGGCGCACGATACACTTATTTTGAGGCTATGTCAATAATTATTAATCCTATAATATTTGATTTTTGAGGCTAAATTTGATATAATTGGGGTTAGTAGCACTTTTGACAAGGAGTTTGTTGGAATTGAGTAGTGACCAAGTTATCCAGTTCGGTGTTTTGGATGTCGCTCACAGTGACCCGAGTAGGACACTGTGTGAATGCAATCTAAGCGATTGCTCCGTTCAAATCATCGATGTCGAGGCGGAGATTCCGCTTGCGAATCACTACCATGAACTCAAAGACGAGACGTTTGTTCTTGTCGAGGGAGATGGAGTGTTCTATGGTGTGGCTGTTGACGAGTACGGCAATAGGCTGGGAGAAGTCCAAGCCAGGCAGTTACTTGAAGGCGCTATCATCAAGGTTCCGGCTTTTTTCGCTCACACCTTCATCCTTAGACCTGGCAGTCGGCTGGTTTGTTTTTCGAGTAAGCCGTTCAACCCAGAAAACACAGATTTGCATCCACTTCAGCTTGTCTGAAGGTGTGTGCAAAAGTCCTTTGCCCCTGATTAATTTCGGGGGCATTTTTTTGTTTTAGTTGAGTAAAAATATTGCTAGATTAAGTAGTGATGCAAACGAAACCCAGGCTAAGTAAGGATAAAGTAAATATGAGGATATTGGAAATATTTGATTAAACTGTTTGATTGTAAAAAGAATTGTTATCCAAAGCAAAATTATTTCGATTAGGGCAATTAATGGCGATTTTAATCCAAAAAATAAAATTGACCAGAGAGTATTGAGTACTAGCTGGGTTGCAAAAATACTAATTGGTATTGTTTTGTTCTTTTTGGTTTTTGTGACAAGAATTAGATATAAAGATATTCCCATAAGGACGTAGAGTGTTGTCCAGACCGGTGCGAAGATCCAGTTCGGGGGATTGAAGAATGGTTTGTTCAGGGTTGAATACCAGGTGGGGATTGATGAAGCGGTGAAGAAGGAGCCGATACCACCAGCGGAGAGGGAAACTAGTATTGAGAATGTTAGTTTTGGCAGGTTTAATTTCATTTTTTTATTACTACTTAGATAACAATGAATAATCTGGCGGAGAGGGAGGGATTGGACTTTTAGTCCATTTACCTCAAAACTCGTAATTTATTCGTAAAATTTTAACAAATTACTCGTTTTTCGTTACCGAACCCTTGTGGTGGTTCAAAACAACCTACCCTCATATTTTTCATTACTGCCAACGCAGTTACGAAAAATCTGGCGGAGAGGGAGGGATTCGAACCCTCGGTAAGGATTAACTCCCTACAGCGGTTTAGCAAACCACCGCACTAGGCCACTATGCGACCTCTCCAAGCTTGTATATTCTACCTGACTCTCGTGCAGAGTAAAAGCCAACCATCTGATAAAATATTTGTATGAAAATAAGTGCAGTTGGCGTTGCTAGTTCGGATATGAAGAAAACGGCAGAGTTTTATGGGATTTTGGGTTTTGATTTTTCTAATGCAGATTTAACTCAGGATCATGTTGAGCCAGTAACACCAGAAGGTTCGACCAGACTAATGATAGATAGTAATCAGATGATTAAAGATATTTTTGGTGAGGAGCCAGTACAGGGTAATCATTCGACTTTTGCAATTGAATATTCAACCGTGGAAGAGCTAAATAATGTCGCTGACAAGTTAACCAGGGCAGGTTATGTGTTCAAAAAAGAACCTTGGGATGCGTTTTGGGGGCAGAGATATGCGATTATTGCTGACCCAGGCGGATGCTTAGTTGATTTGTACGCACGGCTATAGAGATGGAATATTTAATTAAATATTTGGCTATTTTAATTCCTTTAGGGCTAATAGATTTGGTGTGGCTTAGTTTCACTTCGAAGAGTTTTTATGGGAAAAATATTGGTCATTTAATGGCTGAAAAAGCTGATTTGGTACCTGCAGTTATTTTTTATTTACTGTATTCACTCGGAATACTTGTTTTGGTAGTTAATCCAAGTTTGGAAAATAGTTCCGGGTTAGTTAAGGTTTTTGTTTTGGGAGCCTTGCTGGGTGTGGTAGCTTATGCAACTTATGATCTTACTAATCAGGCAACGCTTAAGAATTGGCCACTGGTTGTGACGGTTATAGATTTGGTGTGGGGTGGACTATTAACGGGAGCGGTTGGGGTGTTTGCGGTTTGGGTGTTCAAAATATGGGAGTAGTTGCTAGAATCGAGAGATAGTAGGTTGAGTATTGAAGGAGAGTAAAAAGTTTAATAAATGAGCGAAATCATAATCCTTGTTGACGAAAACGATAATCAAATAGGCACTGGAGAAAAGATGGAGGTTCATCGCGCGGGCAAATTGCATAGAGCTTTTAGTGTGTTTGTTTTTAATAGCCGCAACGAAATGTTGTTACAACGAAGGGCGTTGACGAAATACCACTCGGGCGGATTGTGGACTAATACTTGTTGTAGTCATCCAAGGCCTGATGAAAAAACCATGGATGGAGCTAAAAGAAGGTTAATGGAAGAGATGGGATTTGATTGTGAACTTAAAGAAGTTGACTCTTTTGTTTATAAAACAGAGTTTGAGGGATTGTTCGAATACGAGTTTGATCATGTTTTGATTGGTAAATACGAGGGTGATATTAAAGAAAATAAAGAGGAGGTCGAGGAGTGGAAGTGGATAAGTTTGGATGAGCTATATATTGATGTAAAAAATAATCCAGATAAGTACACTTCGTGGTTCAAGATAGCTTTGGAGAGGTTAGATTTTCAAGAGCTTTTGGTTAAATAATTTCATTTTGGAAAGAAAAAAGCCCGCTTGGAGTCCAAGCGGGCTAAGGGTTGATGGCTCGATGACCGAGAAAGAGGTGTACGTGGCCTGAAGTCCAAGCTTAACGGATAGGTCCGTTGGCTAGAGCGAGAGCTTGGTTAAAAGCGACTGTGACACAGTTTCTCTGGTTTGAGCCAGGATGTGGCGACGATTGTCTTCGACTGGGAGGTTGAGGTGCAAGCGAGCGCGCGTGAGCGCTAACCCTCCCTCAGTTGAGGGTCGAGGACGTCTTAGATCTGCAGGGCGAAGGCGGCCGGCTTGGGCTGCCAAAGCTGATGCATCGAACTCGAAGGGGAGCCGCGTGCGATGTTGCGGCCGTGTTCGGTGTTCGTATTGTGGAGGAGTTCGGATTCGCCGGATTGCCTACGGGTCGCGATTGCGATGCGACTGGCGCTGGCGGTATGGACGAATGACTTATGTGCGATGAGCGGATACGCGGATCCTGCTCCAAAGCGCTTGAGCGACGAAATCATGGACATTCCAGCTGAGGCGATGGCCCTTCGGAAATAGGAAATCGTGGTGCTCGCGGACAGCGTGTCGATGGCCCTGGTCGCGTGCGATGCACGTTTAAGGCCGGATCGTTTGCTTATCCTCGAAGTGTTAGTGGTACGGAGCCAAGTCGAGCGGCCTGCGAGCGGGTTGCTCTTGGGCTTGAGGTCGTTGTACATGCCGAGGTCTTGGCGGCGGACGTAACGAGGTTCGGCGCATTCCACGATAGTGCCCATGTTGACGACTCGTAGGAGTACGACGAAAGCGACGGTTACGGCAACGAACGCCCAGAAGCCAGGTTTGACCAAGAGCGAAACGTTGACGGCGGATACGGTGGAGCCGACGACTTCCGTGAAGTTAGCGACTGTGGCGACTGCACCATCGGTGCTGCCGCGAATGTCGGGAAGATTCACGCTATCGGCAGAAGTGCTAGCCGTAGACGGCATGAGCACGGTCTGCGAGTTGTCGGCAGAACTGAGTTCGGCAGCTGAGGCGTGACGCCACCCACTACCGACGGTTGCGAAAACAGCGACGGCGGTGATGATCGCGATGAGCCACACGATGCGTTTTCCACCGAGCGTTTGGGCAATTTCTTTGCTCAATAGACTGGTCCTCCTTTTATGAAGGGAGTCTGGTTTTGAGCTTTACACCCTAATGTTTCAAGGGCATAGAGCCGTGCTGGACAACGGATGAAAACTGGCGGTACATGTATCAGGTCTTTGTGGCTACCCTAAGATAGAGTAGTCCGAAATTCCTCCTTTAATTAGTAAAGTACGACACTTTTCACTGGCTGTGAAATTGATGTCTAGCTAAATTGTACACCCAGAATGCAAGTTTTTGGACTGCTGTAATAAGATTGGCTGAAAATTCATCGGTAAAATTAACCAAAATGGCTTTGATTTTGGGTATTTTATGGTAATAGTGTGATATATTCCTAGTCATGATTGACCAAGTTGATCAAGTAAAAGATAGGTCGGATATTGCTGAAATTATTGGCGGTTATGTTCAGCTAAAAAGTGCAGGCCGAAACATGAAAGGATTGTGTCCGTTTCATGGCGAAAAGACGCCGTCGTTTATGGTCAACCCCGAAAGAGGAACATGGAAATGTTTTGGTTGTGGAGAAGGTGGAGATGTTTTTACCTTTTTGGAAAAAATTGAGGGTTTGGATTTTGCGGAGGCTTTGGAAAAACTAGCCAAAAGAGCAGGGATTGTTTTAGAAAAAAAATTCAGCGGGCAAAAAGACAAACAGAAAGAAACGTTGCTGGCTATTAATGAAGCGGCAAAGGATTTTTATCACAAAATTTTGCTTACACATCCTGTTGCTCAAAAGTCTCGTGAATACTTAAAAGACAGAGGGTTAAAGGTCGACGATATTAAGACTTTTGAACTAGGTTATGCACCCAACTCTTGGGATTCTCTATTCAATATGTTGGTCAAAAAGGGATTTAGTCAGGCAGATATTGCCATGTCGGGGTTGGTAATAAGTAAAGACAGAGGTGGATTTTATGACAGGTTCAGGGGAAGAGTAATGTTTCCAATACGAGATATTGCAGAAAAATTGGTAGGGTTTTCGGGACGAACAATGATGAATGATCCCAAGGAAGCAAAATATGTAAATACTCCAGAAACGCCAATGTTTAGTAAGAGGAATTTGTTATACGGAATACACTTGTCGCGACAGTTTGTGACGAAAGAAAATAGTGTGGTTTTGGTTGAGGGACAGTTTGATATGGTTTCTTCTTTTCTGGCTGGAACAAAAAATGTCGTGGCAACAGGTGGTACGGCTTTAACTGATGGGCAGTTGCGGGTGATAAAACGATTAACTGAGAATGTTTTGATTTGTTTTGACTCTGATTCGGCAGGCGATGCGGCCTCAAGGCGGGGTATCGAGATGGCAGAAAATGCAGGACTGGTTGTTAAAGTGGTAACTCTAGTTGGGGTTAAAGACCCTGATGAAATGGTAAGAACTAATTTGGCTGGGTGGAAAGAAGCGATTAAAAATGCACAAGGAGTGTATGACTATTACATTGACTGGGCGTTTCGTAGTTATGACAGAACAACTAGCGAAGGTAAGAGAAAAATAGGTCAGGAATTGATGCCTGTTTTGATGGGAATTAGTGATGAAATTGTCAAAAATCATTATGTGAAGATTGTGGCTGACAGGCTTGATACAACAGAAGATGTAATTATGCGAAGTATGAGTCAGGTTAAATCTAAGTCATTGGACTCTTTAACTGATTTTTCTAAGGTTGATGATTTGGCTAATAAAAAAATTGATGACGATATTGTTAATCACAAAGCAGGACTTGAGGAGTATTTTTTGGCTCACTTATTACAGATTGGTGATTATTCCTGTGAATTATCAATATGGCCGGAAGTTGGAGATATTAATGATACTGAGTTAAAACAAATATATCAGGCATTAATTGAATATGAGCCATTTAGGAGTGCAGGGAAGTTTAAAAGAGTTGAAGACAAAAATGAATATTTTAATCAATCGAGGTTTATTAGCAACTTGCCAGAAGAATTGGTTATTAGGGCGGACAAGTTGTGTCTACTAGACTTATCAGAGGTGATTGATGAGCCTCATGCGTTTGGTAATTCGCTTGAAAAATCAGCGATTAAGCTTTGTACGCTTGCATTAAAAACAAATTTGGATACAATAACACGACAGTTAAAAGAACTGGATGCTTCGGGCGGGGTGAAAGACCTAGCCATTCAAAGCCGGAAGTTTGCCAGATTATCTAAAAAACTAAGGTCAATGCAGAAAAGTTAAATTATGCCGAAAATTTCCAAAACCACAGAAAAAAAAGCTCCAAAAACAAAAAAAGAAACAAAAGTTAAAGAAAAGCCAATAAAAGTCTTAGCTGAGAAGAAGGTTAAAGAACCAAAAGCTCCAAAGCCAGTTAAGGTACCTGTTGTTAAAGTTCCTCGAACGGCTGCAGAAGAAAAACTAAAGTTGCAGATTCGTAAGCTGGTTAAAAAAGGGAAAGACAATGGTTATGTTACTCAGGACGAGATTTTTAAGGTTTTTGACAAACCAGAAGATCATATTAAAGATTTGGATCAGTTGTATGCCAAGCTAATTGATTTGGGAGTAGATGTTTTTGACACCATAGAAAAAACAGAAGGGTCTGAAGAAAAGTCAGACGAAGTGGTTGTGTCTGAAGATTTGGGAGTATCTGATCCAGTCAGAATGTATTTAAGGGAAATCGGAAAAGTACCACTACTTAAGTACGAAGAAGAAATTGAATTAGCTAAAGCAATTGAAGCGGGTTCGGCAGCAGCTAAGCAAAAATTAATTTCTTCTAATCTAAGACTAGTTGTCTCAATAGCTAAGAAATATGTCAATCGTGGACTGAGTTTGTTGGACCTTATTGAAGAAGGAAACATTGGACTTATGAGAGCGGTGGATAAATTCGACTACAAAAGAGGGTTTAAGTTTTCGACTTATGCGACATGGTGGATTAGGCAGGCCATAACTAGAGCTATAGCTGACCAAGCTCGAACAATTCGTATTCCTGTGCATATGGTGGAGACAATTAATAAATATGGTCGTGTGAGTAGAAGATTGATGCAGGATTTGGGTCGTGAAGCAACAGCTGAAGAGATAGCCAGAGAAATGGAAATCGAAGTCGAAAAAGTAAGAGAGATTATCAAAGTCAGCCAAGAGCCAACGAGTTTGGAAAAACCTGTTGGAGAAGAAGAAGACTCGAGACTTGGGGATTTTATTCCTGACGAGACAGCTTCTCCTGATCAGCAAGCATCAGCGGCTTTACTTAAAGAACATATTAGTGAAGTGTTTTCGACACTAACACCAAGAGAAGCTAAGGTTTTGGAGTATCGATTTGGTCTTGAGGACGGGAAGCAGAGAACTCTAGAAGAAGTTGGTAAGGAGTTTGGAGTTACACGTGAAAGAATTAGACAAATTGAAGCTAAAGCTATAAGAAAATTGAGACATCCGTCGCGGGCAAAGAAGTTGCGAGATTACGCAGAGTTTTAAAAATATTTAAATTTTATTTTTTAATTACAAATTGTTTTAAATTTACTTTCTTGGCACACCAAAAATCCCAGCGTGATTTTTGGTTTTCACTTTTTCTGCGTTCTTTTGCTTAAAAGCAAAAACCGTGCCCACTCAGAAAAAGAGATCCAAGAAAATAAATTCAGGATTATAAAGACAAAAAGTGGGCAACAAAAGGAGAGTTTGGAGTAGGGAAGATTGAGGGAGAACCTTAGTTTTAGGTTTCCTGAAACGCAGGCTTGTAGCTCAAACTGACTGAGTAATGAGTTGGCCGAAATTACGAAGGAATTTGAGCGAAAACCTACTTTTCGGAGTTGAGGAGTTCTTGGGTTGGGTCGGTGATGGTGATTGAATTGAGTTCTTTATCCAAATCAGTTGGTTCGGTTGAATTGGTTAGTGTTGGTTCGGTGGTTGGTTGTGTAACTTGGCTTGATTTGTCAGTAGTGTTATCTGTTGTGTTTTGTGTAGATTTGGTTGAGCAAGCCGAGATAATAGCGGAGGTAATAATTAAAGCGGTTATAAGTTTTTTATTTTTCATAATAGTTTATTGAGTTGGTATTGCGATTTTTTTGGCTTCGTTAATAGCACTTCTAAGATTTTTTTGAGTATCGATAAGTTTTTGATGGGTGGTTCTTATTGATTCTTTAAGTTTAGGGAATTCGGTTGTGATGTTGTCCTTATTGATTCCGCTTAGTATATCGGTGGAGGTAGTAATGCTAATTAACGCTTCAGCTAATGAGTTTTGGGCTTTTGTTAGCTCTGCTTGAGAGTTAGTAATATCTTTTCCGGCTGTTTCTAGCTCAGTAAGTTTGGTTTGAATGCGGGTTAAGACATTGTTTAAGTGGTCGGCGTGTTTGGTTTGGCGTTCGATAACTTGTTTGGCTACTTCGGTGCGTTTTTGTTGGAATTGAAGTCTGATTTCCTCTTTTTTCTCCTCAATTTCGGCTTTTATTTCTTGTCGTTTTTCTTCGATTGATGATTTTATTTCTTGTTTTTTTTCTAAAATATTTGATTTGATTTCGAGGCGTTTTGGTTGAATTTTGTGTTCTTCTGCTTCTTGTGATTCAGTATTAGAAGTTGTGGGTTCGTGGTCGGCAAGCGCCACAGTAGGCGAAAGTAATGAGGAAATAGTAACGGCTGAAACAATAAGCTGTTTAAGCATATTTTGATTATACAATTTTGTCGGGAAAAGTGGCGTTTTGCAAAAGGATGTGAGAATGGTAAAATCTTGAAGCTAATTATCGTAATTAGTAATAGTCCTCGATAGCTCAACGGTAGAGCGCCCGCCTGTTAAGCGGTAGGTTCTAGGTTCGAATCCTAGTCGAGGAGC
>CAYQLK010000018.1:0-20566 GCA_964418515.1 uncultured Gammaproteobacteria bacterium
CGTATATTTAGCAGGAATTGCTGTTTTAATTCACGCTTTAATGCTTGGAACCCACTATTCAAATCTTTACGAGTTTATTCCCCAAATCACAATTGCACTCGTTACTATTCTCTTGCTTTTGGAAGCTTACCGACTAGACAAATATTTAACACAAAAATTTACAAACTTTACGCTTCCCAAGTTTGGCATTACCTTTACACTCATTATCGCCCTAGTTAGCATAACCAGTTATTTTTCCTTCGCCCCAGCCGGAATTGGACCATCATTAGGCATCCATGCCGAACATCAAAAACTCGCCGAACAAGCTCTAAACGGCTCAACATCAACCATAACTACCAACTCCAAAATTCCAGGACTTAATGGTGACAGAAATAGACGTTATTCCGTCAAACTTGATACAGCTAACACCAAAGATCCACTTACCAAAAACTTAACCTTTACAGTAAGCGATGCTAGTAACGGCGAACCAGCTTCTGTTTTTCAGATTATTAACGAAAAAATTTCCCATCTTATTATTGTCGACTCCACCCTTAACTACTTTGATCATATCCACCCAGAACAAAACGGAAACACTTTTTCAATTTCCGCTAAATTTCCCAAAGAGAATACCTACCGTGTTTACATCGATTTTCAACCACTCGGAGCAATAGAACAACAATTTGCATTCACACTTCCAATCGGCAGTAATCCAAGTAATCAAATTGCCTCTCAACCTATAGACACTAATCTAACTAAAACATTTGGCGATTATTCAATTAATGTAACAAGCTCATCACCACTTACGGCAAAAGAATTATCACTTGGCAAAATATCACTCAAGTTTGAAATAAAATCCTCTCAAACAGGTAAACCTATCACTGACCTTAAACCATATCTGGGGTCGTTCGGCCATTTGGTGATGATCAACCAAAAATCATACGAGTATTACCATGTTCATCCCGCAAACCTAAACGTCCCTGCTCCAGATCAAAATGGAGGACCTATTGTAGAATTTTTACCCATTGGTATTTATGGACCAATTAAACCAGGAATATATCGAATATTTGGACAATTCAATCATGCTGATAAAATACTAGTTAGCGATTACACAATCGAAGTGAAATGATCAAAATAATATTTACAATATTTATCAGTTTAATCAGTTTTTTTTCACTCACTCAGCCTGTATCTGCTCACGTTCTGCTAACCAGTGGTTCGATAGGCGCCACCGTCCACGTTGACCCCGAGGACGATCCAATAGTTGGCAACCCCACTAACTTCTATTTCGAATTCAAAGATAAAGAAAACAAATTTAACTCCGCCGACTGTAATTGCAAAATTTCTCTCTCCAAAAACGGTACAGAAATTTATTCTCAAGATCTATTTACAACCTCACCAGGCAACGATATTAGCTCGCCTATCTTTCAATTCACCTTTCCTGAAAAAAATATCTATACGCTAAAAATCACCGGCATTCCCAAAACTCCAGAATCCTTCCAAGCCTTCGAGCTAAACCACACTTTAAGAATCACCAGGGAACAAAACTCAAATCAACCAACAACAACCAATCCTTCAGGTATTCATTTTTTTCATTATTTAACTGCAGCCATAGCTGTAGCGGTATTTGCCATCATTTTATTTTTAGATAGACGAGGTAGAAACAAAAAAACTCCAAAAAAACCACAAAAAATCATTGCCATAATTTTGGGTTTTAGCCTCCTTACCCCACTGATCTACGCCTCTGTTCATTTTAGTAAAGATCATCTAATGATAGGCAGTCACGAAAACCATCCTTGTTGTTTTGTAACCTCACAAGAGGTTTCAAGTTCTAATACGGTAATAATCAGTCAGAATATTTATTCAACCTTTAACAACCTGCTTCCCAATCAAACACAAATTGAATTTCCTTTAAGTTTCTCATCTCGAGCACCACCAATTAGTTAAGATCTCATCCCAACAAACAATCTTTAGTTAATAACTAAAGTGCTAATTCTTAAGCTTTTTTAAAGCGCGAATTAGCCAAACTATAAGTAACTATTAAAAAATGAAAAAAACTATTACCACATCAGCACTGGTTTTAACCATGGCTGCAATTACAAGCGTTCTTGCGCCATACACCTTAGCTCACGTGTCAGTCAAACCAGCTCAAGTTGGCGTTGCTGCATACCAGACTTACACCGCTGGAGTTCCGAATGAGAAAGATATTCCGACAACCGGTTTAAGGATTGTAATTCCAGACGGAATGACTTCAGTTATGCCGAATGTCAAACCAGGTTGGACTATTACGACCAAAACCGTAAAAGTTGGCGAGACAGAAAAAGTCAGCGAAATCATTTGGAGTGGTGGATCAATACCAGCCGGACAACGTGACGAATTCTTCTTCAGCGCCAAATCTCCCGCAGAAGAAAGTGCTGTCCAATGGAAATCATATCAAACTTACTCTGACGGAGATGTTGTTGCTTGGGACCAAAGCCCTGAAGAGCTAAAAAAGGCTGAAGAGGAGAAAAAATCCTCTGGTAACACAAATACAGATGAGCACAAGTCTGGGCCGTACTCGGAAACCAAAGTCGTTAATGACTTAAGCGGAAGCACCAGTACTGTTGCACAACCGCAGACTTCAAGTTCTGACAATGTCAGTCAACTTATGGCAGGCATTGCATTAATTGCTTCATTTGCCGCTGTAGCACTTGGGCTTAAAAAGAAGTAATTCTTTTTTTGAAGTCAAACCAAAAACTCCCCTTTTAACTAAGGGGAGTTTTTTTAGTTAATCGTAGGATTTTTATATTTATCAAAACAAAAATCTTTTAATTGAACGTCAAAAATATAATCACACGCTCCAATTCCAGCTTGAAATTTTGTTTCCTCAAGATCTCTCTCAACTACTCCAGCAATGCACATCTCAGCATTAATTCCACCTAAACCTTCACAAACTTTTACAATTTCTTTACCAACTTTATTTTTTGCATCATACAATGCGTAACCCAACATCTTAAAACACTCTTTTTTAAAATCTTCTGGGGATTTGGAACAATTATAAATCGGCTCATTTTCAGGTATTGAAGTATCAACACCAATAGTCTCTAAAAACAAGTTTTTTTCACCCCTAATGTTTGCCGCAAATATCCAACAAGATTGGCTATAAATCTTCTCAAAGCTATTACACCAACTCGGCACATCTTCTGGTAACGCCATTAATTGATCCTCAGATCTCGAAAATAATTCCATAAAAACCCCTGCCCCGCATTCTTTTTGACCATTAACACTCACAATTTCACAATCCTTTAAACTTTTATCCAAATCCCAGTTCTTTATTGCAATTGCATGACCCAAACCATGAAAACAATTATTTGCTAACAAATTACCTTTTTGAAACAACCCCTCGCAAGCTGAATTCATTATGCTACCAATATCCTGCTGAACTTTATATTTGCCCTCCATAATCCCGTGATAACACCCAGCGCCACACAAAGGCTGACAGGAGGAGACAACTTCACCAAAATCTTTTTTATATTCCGATAACGCCCGACCAACCCCATGCATCATGACATGGCAATTTATTTCCCTGTCAAAGCTAACATTTCTAATTTTGTCTATCTTACCTCCAGCCAAAACTAAATCTAGCGCAGAATTCTGTTTAACAGTTTTTTCCAAAGTAAGCCTCATACATTCTAAATATTTTGATCTTGGCCTCAACTCAAAACACTTCGTATGCGACTGAGACAAACCATCGTACGCAGAAAGCTTTTGATTAACAAAAAAAATATTAGAAACAAATATTCCGACTGCAAAAATAAACAAAAAACTCAATACAATAAATATCCGCATATATCGACCCGAACTAAATATTCCACTCAAACTGCCTTCTCCTCTCATTTACATCATCTATGCAAATTTCATATTCATTATTTGTATCTACCAGTTTACAAATCTTCTCCCCTTCTCTACCTGCCGGATCAGACTCAAACATTCCTCCTATGGAACCTCGAATACAAACATCAACATAACCAACTGCTCTATGGCAAACTCTAGATAGTTCATCCCAATTTTGGCCTGTACCATCAAAATGATTTTTTACAAGATTATACAAATTAAGCCCCATAAGTTCGTAACATAAAGACCTTAATTCAATATCTGGAGCAATAGAACAATAATAAATTGCCTCATCCTCATAGCTATCGATTACAATACCCTTACTAAGCAAAACATCGTTTTTTCTGACCGGAGTATGAAATCCTCCAGCAAGTTGCCAACAAACCTCCTGATATTTTTTACTTTGACTATTACACCATGCTTCCTTATCTAATGGAATTTTTAACGGCTTATGTAGCCCAGTCACATGGTACAGCTCCATAAACGCTCCTTTAGCACAATCGGATTGCCCGAATTGGACAACCAAATCACAAACCTTCAAAGCCTCCGATTCATCAAATCTGTAATTAGCTATAGAATGACCCAACCCGTGAAAACAAGCTCGACTTTTCGGATTATTTTCTCCAAACGACCCACTACAAAACCCTTTAACCACCAACTCGAAGTTAGCACCTGTCCTATCCAGCATACTTTCCATAATCCCATGATAACAACCAACCCCACAAACTGGATCACAATCAAGTATTTCTTTCTTTACATCTTTTGAATATTTTCCCGCACTCCTGCCAATTGCATGCATCAGTTCATGGCAAGTCCTTCGCTCATCCTCCCCCTCGTTAAACAAAACCATTCCATCGTTAGACAAAAGTGATTTTTTTACATCCATAATTACAATTTTTACACCATATTCCTTAACAATCGGACCAATGGCATCAGTCATACAAGTCAAATACTTGTACCTTTTCCCTGTTTTTAAACAAATATTTTGTGACTCAGATATTGAAGTAATTACATCTGCCCGATTAATTTGTACTCGACCAAAAACAACCCCAAATTGGGCAAATAATAACCCTATGCCAAAAACCACTAAAGTCAAGATGAATAATCTATGTCTCACTTTTTAATTACTCAAAAATTCACTCTTACATTCATTTTGTATTCGCAAATCACCATTTGTTTCACATAACTCTATGTGTAGATTTTCGCTCGAATGGTTTCTTTTTGCACTGTGAGCCGCTCCTTTTAAGCACCAACCAACCAGACCACTATCAAAACGCATACATATCTCATTTATTTTTTTATGATCTTCTTTTGCAATATTGTAAATATTGTCCCCAAATGTATAAACGCATCCAAACCTAAGATCATCAGACGGTGCGCTACTACAATTATAAATAGCCTCATTTTCAGGCAAAGCTGTGTTAATCCCGATTGAATTCAAGTAACTATTTCCAGTTCGAAAATATCCTGCAGACAACCAACAAACCTCAGCATAAACATTATCAAATGTTTTGCACCACTTTGGAACATTCTCTGGTATTTTTCCTAAATCAAATCCATCTCCAGAATACAATTCCATAAACGCTCCCGATCCACACCCAAGCCTTCCTTCCTCAATTGCGTAATCACAATACTCAAAAGCGCTATCAATATCTCCCACCTGAACCGCAACAGCATGACCAAGCCCGTGATAACAATGTGCTTCTGATTTTTTAACATCTTTTGTAAACAAACAAGCTTCTGACACAAATTCCTTCATGTCGGGGCTTGAAGAATATTTCCCTTCCAAAACTCCATGGAAACAACCACCACCGCAAAGTGGCAAACATTCTGTTATTGCAGTATCAAGTGATTTCATATACAACCCCGCAGCTTTTCCCAAAGAATGCATCATATCGTGACAATTAATACTGCCGACAAGATCAACCTTTTTCTCACTATTTATCTTTTGCACAGCATTTACCAACTCACTAATTCCTCGTACCTCTACAAAATCCTTATTTTTTGCAACCATACAATTAATATAATTACGCCTCTGTTTCGTTATTTCGCAATCGTTATGATTTTTTATCAAAAATTCCTCTGTATTTCCCCAATCGACAATCTGATCATTTTGATATTTAGACAATAGTACTCCAACCCCGAACAAAAAAACCGCTAACACAACCAAAATTTTCTTCATTAGTCTATTTTAGCAATACAAAAAATTCACCAAAAAACACTCGCGAAAGACCGCACAAAAATTCCCGAATCAACAAAAACACCTTAGTTTTTATGCAGATTTTTTAAACACTGTTACAAGTGCCCATACCGCAACTAGTGCGTGCAGGATGTTATCAGCTGGATTTTCAAGATTAGCTACGCCAATATTTGGATTAGGTTTACCCATACTAACTAGTCCCCAAATTACCGCAACTACTGCAACTACTCCAACAACCAAAACTAATAGTCTAAGTAATTTTGCACTCTTAATCGTAAAATACGCTCCAAGAGCTACAGCTCCCAAAACCAAGTGAGCAATATTCTCACCCTCAGTCAGGAAAAACTTCTCGCCGAGCATACTAGATTCCACTGATGGGCCTAAAACAAACATTCCAGCCACACCCAACAAAACAAGCACAACTCCTCCGAGCATCAAAAAATGTTTAGGATTCAACACACTCACCTCCCTTCATATAATTCATACTTAACTATAATTCCATTTCATTTCCCTTACAAGTTTAACCAACAACAAAAATATTAAAAATTTAACCTTCAAATTTTTGTGTTTTAAATCAAACAGATAGATAATAGCCACATGTTAACCTATGATCAAAGCTGAAAATCTAACTCTAGGACATCAATTTGGCAATCTTTATGAAAATGTTAACTTTATAGTTAACAACAATATTAAGGCTGGCTTAGTCGGACCAAACGGTAGTGGCAAATCAACACTTTTTAAAGCCATTATTGGAGAAATCGAGCCAACTGAGGGCAAACTTATTATCTCAGGCACACTTGGTTATGTTCCTCAAGAAGTAAAAACCGATATTCAATTAGAATCAAGCCCAACTCTAAGAAATTATATCGACCCAACCAGCTCCCACCCTGATCACGAACTTTCAAAAATTCTTTTCGGACTCGAACTAGCAAACCTAAAACTTGAACAATCTCCACAAAACTTATCTGGTGGCCAAAAAACCAAACTAGCCTTAGCCAAAGCCCTACTTGCCAAGCCTGACACCCTACTTCTTGATGAGCCCACAAACTTTTTAGACCAAAAAGGTAAAAAATGGGTAATGAATTTCCTAGCTAACTATCCCAAAACATTGCTTATGATTTCTCACGACTTGGAATTATTAGACAAATATATCGACAAAATAATCTTTATCAACTCCCAATTCAAAACAATTGAAGAATACAAAGGCAGCTACTCAAAATATTTACTAACCAAGCAGCAAAACGAAGAACTATTAAAAAGAAGTGTCGAAATCGAACAAAAACACATCAAAAAACTCAAAAAAAGCCTAACACTCTACGATCAATACTCGCGCAAAAAAAGCATTCTAGCCAAACGTATTGAACGACTTGAAGACGCCCTACCAGAACTACCAAAAGAAGTGCAAAAGATAAAAATCAACCTCCCTACCCCATCCAAAGTTGGGGAAATCCCTATTAGTATCAAAAATATTTTTAAATCATATAACGATAAAGAAATTCTTTCAGATTTTTCTCTATCTATAATAAGAGGTGAGCGAATAGCTTTGATAGGTCCAAACGGTGCAGGCAAAAGCACAATTATTAAAATCCTTACCAGTATCACAAAGCCCGACTCGGGGATAATTACAAAAGATGAGAATCTTCAAATTGGCTACTATTCTCAAGAATTCGAAACTTTTGATTTCTCCAAAACTTTATCCCAAACCGCATCAGAAATTAGTGGACAATCAGAGCTGTTTGTTCGTCCATTTTTAGCCAAATTTATGTTCACAGGCAACAAAATTCACCAAAAAATATCCACGCTATCAGGAGGAGAAAAGACCAGATTATCAATCGCCTTAATTATGTTTAGTAACAACAATCTATTAATTCTGGACGAACCAACAACTTATCTTGATGTTGTTTCTCAAAAAGTAATTCTCGAAGCCATTAAAGCTTACAAAGGCTCAATGCTTATAGTTAGCCACACAGAGGAATTTATTACCGAATTAGAACCAGACAGGGCTGTAATTATGCCCGATGGATTAGTGCGCCACTGGTCACCAGAACTTGTTGAACAAATATCTGAAATTTAAATAAAAAATGTATAATTTCAACCAATTGCAAAGAATGAAATTCTCCTACATTGCTCTAGCAATTACCTGCACAGGTATAGGCCTCTTCATTGGGAGTCAATTCTTACCCAAGAACAGCCAAAATAATATTATTGAACCACTTTCCAATAAAATTGATTCAAATTTAATTAATCCAATCCACGGCTTTGATCTCGAAATAGAAAAACCAAATCCAAAAATCGGACTACTTGAGCAAGACCTAAAAACATTACTAAAAGAAGAAGAAGGCCACACAGAACACAGCCCAACTGGAATTTTCTTTAGAGAGCTAAATTACGGAGGCACATCCTTTGGCATCCACTCAGACCTTACATTTTCACCTGCCAGCTTATTCAAAGTGCCATTGATGATGGCATATTTCAAACAGGCAGAAAAAAAACCCCAGCTTCCTCAGTACAAAAATTACTTATACCGAACAAATGAATCTTAACCAACACGAATTCTATACCGCCAGAGAATATGTCGAACTTGGCAATGAATATACAATTGAACAGCTAATTGAATATATGATTATTCACTCTGATAACGAAGCAACCTACCTCCTCAAACAACATCTTGATCCAGAAATATCTAACCAAACATATTTCGACCTTGGTATCAATGTGCCCGAAAATGACCCTGAAGCAGAATTTATGACAGTACGTGCCTATACGTCTTTTTTTCGGATTTTATATAATTCAACTTATCTTAATGAAGAACTTAGCGCTAAAGCTCTAGAAATTCTTACCAAGTCCAACTTCAAATTAGCTTTAAGAAAACCAATTCCAGACAACATCAGAGTTGCCCACAAATTTGGTGAACGAAAGAGTCTGCAACCAAATCTTAAACAACTACACGATTGCGGGATTATTTATTTTCCTAACCATCCATATTCCCTGTGTGTCATGACAAAAGGAAACGATTTTGATACACAAGCAGAAACAATTAGCAAGATATCCAGTATAGTTTTTGAGCGAATCAAAACCATTTACGCGTCCAACGACCCCCAATCATCCGATACTTCTTTGCGAGACTTAGCTTTTGAGTAAGACAATATGATCCTTACTGCAATCCAAATATTTATCGTCTTTCTCAAACTTGCCATTCCTGCATCAATGTTAATTTTTCCACTCTTTGGTTTATGGGGTAATTATTTACTCGATATTGTAGACGGGGACATATTACAAAGCCTTGGATTATCAGACTATTTATATCAGACTATTGATAAATCCGCCGATCTGATCTCTTACATTTTTATGCTAATTTTGGCATGGCGGTGGCATATTAAAAAAACAATTCTAATCTTATTTGTTTACAGATTAATTGGACAATTATTATTTTTTATTACAAATAACGAAATATTCTTCTTTTATTTCCAGAACTTCCTTGAACCTTTGCTTCTTATTTATGTCTTAATTATCTTTAAACAAAAATCAGAAAAAAAAGCTTACAGCACATACCTTAAACACTGGAAACTAATTTGGATTATTGTCGTTTCTTACAAACTTTGGAACGAGTGGTATTTACATTTCGCCAACATCGACCTCTCCACTATTCTCTTTGGTATTAATGGTGGTAGTTAGTTTCAGCCAAAAGTAAATGCGTAAACTTCAACCTGATCATCATTAAAATCAATTCTTAGTTCGTGCCTACCAGCACTCGGTAAATTAATTATTTTATAAAGCCGATCAGAATTAATATTTACCACACCATTTTTATTATCCTCACCAAACGCTTGATATTTTTCATCCAGCAAAACCTGAATAGTTCCAGAATTGCCTTTCGGTCGTGCCACCAAAAAAACCTCCTTAGCTTCAAAGTTTAAAACTAGCTTTGATCCTTTATCAGCTAATGAATATTCCTTCATCATTGTCCAATTCCCCTCAAAAGCAAAATAGTTCTCATATAAGTTTTTAGGTCGGCTAAACAACATCTTTTTACCTTCAATAATTTGCTCTGGAGAATCAAGATACTGAACTCTTAGTGAGCCTAAATAAATTTCTGGGGTTCTAGAAAATATCTTCCCTTCTTGATTATTGACTTCATCCTTTACTTCTACCCCAGACTCCAATAATAATTCCTGAATTTTCTTCTCCATCTCATCATACTTTCCCTCACCAAAATGGGTATATACAACATCCCCATCTTTGTTTATCAAATATTTTGCTGGCCAATATCTATTTCCATATGCTCTCCAAGTCTCAAAATCATTATCCTGCATAATTGGATATGTGATTCCAAAATCACTCAAGGCTTTTTTGACATTTTCAGGATTTTTTTCAAATTCAAACTCTGGCGCATGCACCCCAATTATTACTAAACCATCATCTTCATATTTAGACCACCAGTTTTTCAAATATGGAAAAGTTCTTTGACAGTTGATACATGAGTAAGTCCAAAAATCAACCAAAACTACCTTCCCTTTAAGCGCCTCAAGAGTCAAAGGAGAACTATTAAACCACTCTCCTCCCTCTATCAACTCTGGACCCTTAATACCCATACCCTTGTTAATATCCAAAGTTATCTTGCCAATCATGTCGTCGGCATTTTTTTGATTTATCTTTTCAAGTTCTTTTTTCGTATTATCATTGTCCTCAAATCCCGTTAAGCCCACACCATAATTTGGAAAAGTCTCTAAAATAAAAGTCTGAAATCTTCGATCAATATTAAAAAATATTCCTACCGCTGTTATAATCATTAACACTCCAAATCCTCTTTGGATATTTGCCCCATTCCTTACTAACCAAGAAACCTTTTTGAGAGCAGTTGCTCCAGCCATCATAATCAAAAACATTGGAATTGCTGTCCCAGATGCATAAGCCAAAGTAATCAAAAACGCTTCAGTTGTCACCGTACCAGTAATTGCCAAACTAATTACCGATGCCAAAATTGGACCTACACATGGAGTCCACAAAAGCCCTAAAGAAACCCCAACAACTATTCCGCCAACTATTCCGCCCTTTTTTTGTCCATTTGGAACAAGATTGGCAAATCGGCTAAAAAATATCTCAATCTTTTTCTGAAATACAGGTACCAACATGCTTAAACCAAACAAAAACAAAACCACAATCGAAACCAATCTTAACGAATCAGCTGGGACACCACTGACTCTCACAATTGTCGATAAAAATAACGTAAAAAAAGTAAAACTAGAAACAAAGCCGATCACAACACCAATTGGCTTCTGTTTCCCCACCCCATTAGCTGAAGACAAAATTATTGGCATTAAAGGCAAAATACAAGGTGAAAGCACAGTCACAACACCTGCCAAAAATGCAAAACCCAGTATCAAAAACATAAACTAAAAATAATTATTTACTTCAAATTCTTAATCAGTTCGTCAATTTTTCCGCCATTCCATTTGGCAACCTCATTTCCCTGTTCATCTATCTGAACAAACGTGTGTTGATATGACACTCTGTACTTTTTGGCTAAATCTGTCTCAGCTTGTTCGGTTTCGGTGTCATTATAGTTAACCCGAACCAAGCTAACATCCGCTGGTATTTGGTTAACATTTTTTTTAAAACTTTCGTCAGCCGGTCGACAAGTTGGGCACCAATTAGCGTAAAAAAACAATACACGACGAGTTTTACTTGTTTTTTCCATAACACCAGCTTCATAACTCACATATTCTCCACTTTTTTCCATCATTTCGTCTTGAGTTTTTTCCATCTTATCATCAGTCACCATCGCCTCTTCTGTATTTTCCATTACATCACTTTTTCCCATCATTTCAGCTTCATTACCATTATTCCCGCCATTTATTATCAAAAATCCAACTAACCCTACAACCAATACTCCAACTCCGCCAAAAATCAACAAATTATTTTTCATAAGGTATTTTTTTGTTTTCTTAATGATAATAATTGAACAGTTCAAATGTCAAGTCAACTTAACATTTAATTTTTAAAATTATGAAAAATTCGAGCAACCAATTTCGTCAAAATCATTGCCGTCAGCCCATAAATCAACCAGGGATCTATTTCGTGCCTATAAGATTGAACAACGACACCAATAACCAAAACCGTAGAACCAACCAAGAACGACAGCCTTCCAGATTTTTGAATATGCAAACCATCACGCTCGTCTACTGATTTTTCTTTCCAAATTAAACCCACAAAAGCCAAAAAAACCAAAACCAGACACAAAATTAACATCAAATTGACAGACACCGGCATTAATAACTTAGTCGGATTTAGAAAAACCACCAAAATAATCACAACTGCTAACCCTACAATAATTTCTGAAATATTTTTCATTGCTTTATTTCAAATATACTCTCCACCGAAGTTTTAAAAAAATTAGCAATTTTAATTGCAAGTAGCACCGATGGTGTATAATTCCCTTTCTCAATAGCAATAATCGTCTGCCTGGTAACTCCAACCGCCTTTCCCAACTCTTCTTGTGTGATATTCCTTTTTAGTCTCCAATCCAGTAGTTTTGTCTCAATCCTCTCAGTCATAAGTCCAAAAATTATAACCCAAAAAACGACCAGATCCTCTAAACAAAAATCCAGGCAGTCATTTTTGACTAATTCACTTCATTACAAAGTCACCCTAATTACGCACAAACCTTACAGTCTTTTTTGTGGGTAACCAACAAATACACCGCCGAAGCTCCAACCAAGATATAAACCACTTTTTCTGCTCCAGCAATTGATCCGACAACTGCAGTAACAAGGTTGAATTCTAATAATCCCACTAACCCCCAGTTAACCGCTCCTACAATCGTAAGCAAAAAAGCGACCATGTGTAGCATTTTCATCTATTCATTCACCCCCAATCGTTTTAGTATTGCCTAACACCCCAATACTACATCGGAAACTCAAGAAATAAAAGCTAACTATTCTCCGTATACAACTCTTAACTTATCATCTTGTTTAATAACTTCATCCAAAGCGTCAGGATTTTCCACATCATTTACAAAAAACTTTAATTTTTTTGTCTCGTTGGTACAAAATTCTTGTTTTGTACCGGTAATCAAACAATCTTTGGCCAAACTCATTGGCAACGTCTTAAAAAAATCGCTCCAAGTTATTCCTTCTTTTTTCACACGCACAACATTACTTGACTCCGGGCTCTCGATATAAACGTCTTTCGACAAGTTCATATACATTCCCCGACTAAAATTTCGCTTTATTCCATCCGCCTCTATTTCAAAATTTGCCGTCAAACTAACACCACTTTCTTCTATATCTACTTGCGCCGAATTAGTCGATCCATTGTTTACGCGTAAAACAGACGGTGGCCCTTGTACCGGATCGCACGCACTAGTTACAAAAACCATTCCAACCAAAACCATCACGCCAAAAACGCTCTTCATATCAACAATTATACAAAGACTTTACTGCTAAGAAATAAACTAAATATCTACGAATTTTAGTTAAATAAGATCGGAAAAAAGCAAAATTAAGACCAAAACTGTAAAAACTGCAAAGACCCCAACAGTTTTAACGAACAAACTCACTGCCTCTTTTTTCTTTCCATCAATAAAAAGCTGGAGTGGTTGATAAAAAAACAAACAAGCCATTACGGCAACAGAAAGTGTTAACAGAGACAAAAACACCACTGGAGCAAATGCTGTATCTGGCTTGTTTCCTTGAGTCAACGATAAAAGATTTAGGACAGACACAACAAGACCAATGTAACCCGCAGCTGTTAGAGCATTAATAACAGGATTCTTAAACATATCCTAATTTTACCAAATCTGCTCTATCTGCTCGAAAATGCCAGAGCCTATTCTATTTTAAGATAAACCAATCTTCTGGGTGATCAATATCATTTAGTCCACCCTGCAAATCTCTATATTTACACATGTTATTATCCCGATATTCTTTTGTGTAAACCATTACTTCAGGACTTTGAATTCCAAATCTTTGATATTGGGAAAATGTCTCAGTATTCATATGAAAAAATGGAGAGTCCAGCTTCGCAAAAGGACTATTATATCCATCAATTATTTTCGGGGATGAAGTCCCTACGGCAAAAACAATATCAAACCCTTTTGGTCCTGAATATCCCACCAAATCTCCCGCTTTCACATTACCACCACTTTTTAGTTTTGGAATAATATTTATATGTTCAATACTAAATTGCCAATCCGAGCCCGCATCAAACCAAAGTTCTCCTTCAAGTCCGTTCTCCGTATTTGCAAAAGAACTGACATACGCATCATACGGTGCAAAAAGTTTAACCTTATCGACTCCTCGAAATTCTTCTTTTAACAACACATAATGTTTCATGTTTCTCATAATTTCACTTGCATCTGTTGGCACAACAATATGCCCCTGACAACTTCGGTACTTTGAAATTTTTTCAATTTTTTCAAGATCAACGAAATTTTTTGTCAACGTTGGTGGAGAGGACTCTTTCTCTTGAGATTTTAAGGAGATAAAAACAATAAGCGACAAACTAAATAAAACAAAAACAACAACTGCCAACCTAGTCATTTACTTAGCTTATCATTTCAATGGAATTGTAACGCTATTATCAGCTCCGATGGTTGAAAGTTGTGAGAACCGTGTTCTATGAGCAAATAATTACACCTACTCTAGCTACTGAAGCTGATATTACCATAATCAATAATTGTTTCAAAAACTGCATACCAGCTCGAAAACTAACTGTAACTTAGTAGCAGACATGTACTTGCACTCGTCTAAACGTACCCAAAATTGTATTTACAGTGAATTATAAAAAATTATAGAATTATTTTTAACTTATAATAATTTGGCAGTTTATTAAAAATCGAGGGCAAATGATGGTTTTTCGAAAAAAATATATGGTATTTAGTAATTTACTAAAAAACTTATAATAGTATAAAATCATTTTTAAACACCGAAAAAATAAAGACTCGAGCAGGTATAAATTATTTTCTTAGCTTTTGTTTAATTGTCCTGACCTTTCTTCCTACAGTACCAAAATTAGTGTTAGCTTTATCAATCCGACTTTGAGTTGGTTTAACAAAACCGCCAAATTTACTTATTTTTTCAGCCAGTTGAATTACTCTTACTCCTCTAGCTTTAATTTCTTCTGGTAGTTGGTCAAAAGTTAAGTGATGTGAATTAACATAGTCGCCATTCTTGCCATAAGTCTGATAAAAAACGTTTATATCTTTAACATATTTACTGTTTTTACCTCTTGGATTCCTTGTGTATAAAACGAATTCCTTATTTTGTTTTCCGATATTAACAATAAAATCCTGCTTAAATAAAGGCGTTGACAATCTATAATCATATACATAAACACCTATAACCTCATCATTAACCTCTTCAATAGTCAAACTTGGTGATTCTGATAACACTATCGCTTGAAGACAAATAAACCGGTCTGAATAGATAATTTTTAATGCTGACTGAAATTCCGGATGATGGTTACACCAATCAATAAGCTCACTTGAAAATGGCATCATTTTAATAATCAACTCTTCAAAAGTAATTTTTTTAGGCATATAGATTAAATTTTATAATTCCTTTGATTCCCAAGCCGCATTAAATTTTGGTCTAAACGTGTCAAATTCCAATAGATGCTTTGTTACTTTACTTTTAAACAATTGGTTGTCTAAATAATCGCTTAATTTCTTTAAAATATCATTACCAGAAATTGTTAAGTGAGCATATACTCTAAACAAATGATTGTTCTCGGTTTGTTGCGCCAGCAGGTAATTAAGAAAAAATGTGTTTCCGTGAAGTGTATGGGCCTCTCCTGATTTGATTCTTTTATACTCATCAGTCAATTTAAAAATCTTCTTTTGCCCATATTTATGAAGCATATTTGATTTTACTGAACTACTTAACTGCCTGCCGTCCACCAAAACACCGGTAAATTTATCATCAAAAGGTCCACCAAGCCCGTTAAGCATATTTAAAATAATTTGGTAATTTTTTTCTGAAAGAAAATTTTCTATTTCTGATTTATGTTCATCAAATAGTTTTTTAAACCAATCCGAAAACAAAATTATGTCAGTTGATTCAATCGAAAAATAATCGACTAAAGTTTTTATAAGTATATAAGTACTTCTTTCGTTGTTTTCTACACTCTTATCATAAAGGATAAAGCTTTCTTCCACACCCATTTCCAATAAAGTTCTAAATGTAAATTCAGAAGTCTTCGATTTTTTTTCCTGAAAAATTTGTTTAAATAATAGTATGTACGCATCTAAAAAATTACTTTCGTAAAAATCATACAAATATCGATGTGACACACTATTAATTGGAACAATTGCTCCTTTATATTCAGTCAACCCCTCTCGTAGCAGTGATTCAGATACTTTAACCGTAGGAAACAAACTTCTAGCCTCAATAAGAAGTTGAAGCATGGTGTCTACAAATTCGTCTAATTTTTTTAATGACTCTTCTTTCATACAATAACGGAGACTGGTGTAGTTATTTGAAGCTATTCTGTGCGTAAGTGAAAAACCATAAAATTCGGGGAAGAAGGCCAGTATAGCCCAAAATTGCAACTATTAGTAATGTGAACACACCCCATCCAAATCTTTCTATAGTTAAAATTGGATTATTAATGTCAATTACGCCCAAAAGAAAATATAAAGCCACACTTCCTGTAATTCCAGAGATTATATGAATCCAAACCTGATGCACCCTATATGGAAGAGATGTGGAAAGTTGGCCCTTTGGTCGCCAAATAATATCGTTGAACCATCCATAATAGGCCCCAAGCACTATGCCAGAGGCGAGCAGATAATACAGTCCATGCTCCGAAGCAATACCAAAATAAACTAAAATAACAGCCAACAATCGTGATAATAACATTACAAAAAATAAATTGTTCATGTGCAATAATTATATCAATAATGATAAGTAATGATAAGTAACGATAAGATAAGCACGACAAAGCCTGAGTATTACTCACTCGATGAGGTGGCTTTACTTTTAAAAGTAACCTACTTAACTGTTTACCGTTGGGTAAGGTCTAATAAACTAATTGCCTACAAAGCTGGTAAACAGTACCGAGTAACAAAAGTCGATATTGATATTTTTTTGAAAAAGACGAACCGGATTTAATATGGAAACATTTGTAGTAATAATTTTACTTTTTGGTGGCCCAATGTTAATTGCATGGGTCTTTGAACTAATTAAGGAGTGGAACAACAAACGTAAGTCAAAAATTAGAGATAGGGTCGCACAAAAAATTCTTTCACAAACAGAAATAACTAATGAACTTATTGAGCGATACAAAGAGAGGTTAAATATTATTGGAACTAACAAGAACAAAGAAAGTAGCCCATTCTGGTTAGATGTTTTAAGTGATGGAAAAAAAACTCACAAACATTTAGTGAGTGGTAAGTGTCCAGATTGTAATGAAGGATATATGCGTGTAATTAAAGGAGAATATGGTAAGTTTCTAGGATGCTCCAATTATCCCAATTGTAAATTTACCAAAAGTATTAAAGTTGCAATGAAAGAATCTAAGCAAGAATCAGGCGAAAATTTTACAAAGCTATTTAATTTAGCCTACAAGTAATATGGGTTACTACGACGAAAAAAAACAAGAACTAGAGAATTTGATTATCAGCTTTGAGGAAGCAAGGGAGAAATTTGATGAAAGGTTCGCCAAGCTCCAAAAACAAAACGAAATAGTATTAAATAATGAAAAAATTATTAAACAGCTTGCAAAAGAAAGACAGGTAGGATTTCCAACTCTTGCCAAAGCATACGAAGATTTTTTTAAATTGCAAGACAAAAATTTAATTGACTTTTTAAGTCAAAAGGACAGACCTGCAATAAAGGCTGGCGAGATTGTTTCAGAATACGCAAAATTAAGAAGACAATCAGAAAAAGAAAATAAAATTCTTAGAGGTATCATTGATAACTACGAAAATCTATTCCCTTCTCTAGTCGAATTAAGAGAAGAAATAGATGAAATCACTGACGAAGACCGTGAATTAATGGCTGAGTATACTGAAGATGAATTAAAAGATGAGGTAACTCATTTCGTGACTAAGATAGAGTACAGAAAACTCTCTACAGCAGAGAAAAACCAACTAGCGCTAGACAGATATTGGAAAAGGCCAAAATCCAAATGGCATATAGGGAAAATTTATGAAAGGTATGTTGGATATCTATATGAGCAACAAGGTTATGATGTTGAATATGTTGGAATAGATAAAGGATTCGAGGATTTAGGTAGAGATATTATTGCCGAGAAAGGTAATGATTTTATTGTCATTCAGTGTAAGAATTGGGCAAAGTTCAAAACAATTTATGAAAAGCATATTTTCCAATTCTTCGGAACAGTCTTTCAATACAAGGATGAGAATAAAAACAGAAACGTAAAAGCAATTTTTTATTCCACAACTAAGCTTTCTGATTTAGCTAAAAGGTTTGCCAACGAACTAAAAATTGAGCTTGTCGAAAATGACAAAATACCAACTAATTACGCATGTATTAAGTGCAATATTTCAAAGGTAGATGGAACCAAAATTTACCACCTCCCATTCGACCAACAGTACGACAAAGTAAAAATCGAAACAAACACAGGAGAATTTTATTGTGTGACAGTAAAAGAAGCTGAGAGTAAAGGATTTCGTCGTGCATTTCAATATAAAGGTCTCAAAGTAGAATAATTTAAAAAAATGAACAATGATACTCCAGCGAAAAGAAAACTTCTTTCATATCTAAAAAAACACCATCCAAGTATTGTGGATTCAGAAATTCCCCTACTCCTACACAATATTGAACGTTTTGTTTTAGTGATTCAAAAGATTTACACAGAACCCCAAGCAAAGATTTCCTTCAAAGAAGTAAAAGAGAATGGAATAAAAATTAAAAAACGTTTTATTGAAACAAATATAGAGGAGCTTAAGAAAGTTAAACGAAAACCGAACGAGCCTATCACATCAAAAACTATTCGAGAATTTACAGAAAAAGTATCAAAAGTGAAATATAAGAACCATGGAGAATGACGAAAATAAACGCAACCGAGTTGTTGCCTATGTTCGCAAGTCATCTGAGGATAATGAAAAAGGAGAGGCACTCAAACAGCTAAATTCAATTGAATATCAAAAACGATTTGTAAACGAAGCTATATCGAAATATAACCTCAGTGTTTCGCGTACATTCGAAGACGATAAGTCAGCATACGAAGCGTTCGAGAGGGATGGTTTTCAGGAGATGCTGGACTACCTCAAAGATAACAAAGGTGAGATTGATGGAATTCTATGTACCGAAATCAGCAGATTAGCAAGAAATTTTGCAGACGGTGGAATGCTTTTGTGGTACATGCAAAACGGAACTGTAAAACATATTTACACGCCGTCAAAAATATTCACTAATTCATCTTCTGACCAATTAATGGTTGCAGTCGAGTTAGCCATGTCAAAGAAATCGAGCGACGACACTGGATATAGAACCAAAGAAGCAATGAGGTCAAAAGCACACACGTTCAAGCACCCTGCAAGACCAGCGATATTGGGATACCACACAACTGGACTTGTCGGAAAAAAGAAGTGGGTTCTAGAGCCAAAAATAGGACCAAAGGTCAAACAGGTGTTTGAACAGTTTGCATCAGGACAATATACTCTTCAGGAAATTACTGACTATGCCGAGAGTATTGGACTGAAATCGCCCACAAAGAAATCAACCACAGGTAAAATTTCAAAAAATACATGGCACAACAGACTTAGGGACCAAAAATATACTGGTATTTTCTATCACAAAGACGAACGAATACTTGGAGATTATGAGCCTTTAATAACACCGGAGCTTTTTTACGCAGTTCAAGAGGTGCTATCTGGAAACAGTCATCCTAAAGTTACTCATTTAGAATACACATACTCAGGAATAATCAAATGTGGCTTATGTGGAGATATGCTTTCAGGAACCAACAAAAAAGGCATCACATATTACCGTTGTGCAAAAAGAAAACTGCCTTGTAAAGAAATTCCAAGAGTGACATATATCACAGAAAAAACTTTAGAAAACAGCTTACTAAATCGATTTAAGCGGGTCGAAATCGACCAAGACATGTGGAAAGCATGTCGAGAATATGTAAGTGAAATAAACCAACCTGAGCGCATAAAAATTAAGAAATTAGTAAGGGAGATAGGAGAAAAAATTGCTAACGAGGAACGAATACAAATTGATATTGGAAGAAAGTTTGCGGAAAACGAACTGCAAAAATCGGAATATTCTCGACTAATGGAAGACAGTAATCTTAAAATTAATTCATTTAAAAATACAATGATTAAATGCGAGAACATGTCTAATGAGCTCGATAATTTAATGTACAGCTTTCTTGATAACGTCAAATATGTAACTCAGCGACTAAAAATTGCATTACCAATAAATAAAAAGGAGTTAATTAGTATTTTCTGTGAGAACCTCGAGTGGAGAGATGGAAAAGCACATTGGGACTGGACAAAACCCTATTTTATATTGGCAAAACAACCACAAAAATCAACCGTGCTCC
>CAYQLK010000019.1:0-19367 GCA_964418515.1 uncultured Gammaproteobacteria bacterium
CAAGTTGCGCCTCGTATTAGGGCTCGGGTAACTAAGATTTCCTTTAATTACATATAAATAGTTCGCTGCCTGTTTTTAATATTTTTTATGGCTGAAACAAACTACAAAACACGTCTTTATTGGGGTCGCGAAACTCCTAATCTTCCTAGTCTTGATTTATTAAAAATCCACAAAACCTCTTTCCAGAAATTTTTGGACACTGGACTTGACGAAGTTGTTCGCGAAATCAATCCGATTGAAGACATTACCGGTAAGAACTACCGTTTGGAATTCTCCAAACTAACTCTCGGTAAACCAGCCATTACTCCTGAAGAAGCAGTCGAAAAAGGTTTAACCTACGATGCTCCTCTTAAGGTTTACGCCAAACTCACCAACAAACAAACCGAAGAAACAATTAACCAAGAAGTTTTCTTGTGTGATATCCCATTAATGCTCGAACGCGGCACTTTTATTGTTAATGGTGTTGAGCGTGCAATTGTTCACCAGCTGGTTCGTGCTCCAGGTGCTTACTACTCAGCTGCTATGGACCCAGGAACAGGCAAAATTCTTTACACAGCCGAAATCCGCCCTCTAAGAGGATCATGGCTTGAGTTCTCTCTATCCAGAACAGACACAATTAATGTCAAAATCGACCGCAGACGCAAATTCCCAGTTACTACTTTCCTTCGTGCAATTGGACTTTCAAGTAATGAAGAGATTTTGGAAGCCTTTAAGTTCCTCCCAGAAGAAGAGCTTCAATTCATCCACAACACACTTGCCAAAGACACCACAACTAACGCTGACGAAGCTTTAATCGAAATCTACCGCAGAATGCGCCCAGGCGATCCTTTGGTTCTTGATACCGCTCGCGCCATGGTCGAAGGAATGTTCTTCAACGACCGCAGATACAATCTAGCTGAAGTCGGTCGTTACAAAATGGACCGCAAACTAAAAGACGTTAAGCCTTTAATTAAAACTGGCGATGACGAAGAAATTAATCCTCTAATTCTTAACAAGAAAGATCTTCTTGCTTCAATTGCTTACCTAGTTGGACTTAGTTTTAATAAAGGTCGCGTTGATGATATTGACCACCTTGGTAACCGTCGTGTTCGTTCTGTTGGAGAACTAACCCAGCAAAACGCTTTCCGTGTCGGTATTCTAAGACTAGAAAGAGTTATTCGTGAAAGAATGACCACTGCTAATCCAGAAATTCCACCAACTCCAGCTACCCTTGTTAATGCTAGACCAGTTATGTCAGCAATTAACGAATTTTTCCGAACATCTCAGTTAGCTACTATTCTTGATCAAACCAATCCGCTTGCAGAAGTCGACACAATGCGCAGGCTCTCAGTTATGGGTACGGGTGGTATCACTAGAGAACGTGCAGCTTTTTCGATTCGTGACATTAACTCTTCTCAGTACTCTCGTATTTGTCCAGTTAGAAGCCCAGAAGGTCCAAACATTGGTCTTGTTACCTACTTGGCTCTTTATGCTCGTATCAACGAACTTGGATTCATCGAAGCTCCATACCGCAAAGTTGTCAAAAAAGACGGCAAAGCTTATGTTACCAACGAAATCGTTTACATCACAGCCAACGACGAAGACGACGCAATCATCACTCACTCAGAAATAGAAATAGCCAAAGATGGTCAGATTGTCGAAAACCGTGTGCCTATTCGTCACATGGGAGAATTTACAACCGCGCTATCAACTGACGTGGATTACATTGATATTATTCCTCGTCAGATTATTGGTACGTCTGCTTCTCTGATTCCTTTCCTTAGTCATGACGATGCTAACCGTGCTTTGATGGGTACTCACATGCAGTGTCAAGCAGTACCACTTCTTATTCCACATTCTCCAATCATTGGTACAGGTATGGAATATCCGGTTTCTGTAACCATGGGGCGTGTTGTTGTTGCTGAAAAAGATGGAAAAGTCGAATTTGCTGACGCCAACAAAGTTGTCGTCAAATATACAGGCGACAAAGAACTCGTTAGTTACCCAATCCGCAAGTTCGTTCGCTCACAGCAATCAACTTGTTACTCACAAAGACCATTTGTATACACAGGCGACACCATAAAAACTGGCGATGTTCTAGTCGACGGTCCAGCCTCTGAAGGTGGAGAATTAGCTCTCGGACAAAACCTCACCATTGCTTATATGAGCTTTGACGGTCTTGGTTACGAGGATGCTATTGTTATTTCTGACAGACTAGTCAAATCCGACCTTCTTACTTCTGTTCACATCGAAGAGCACACCGCTGTCGTTGTTGACACCAAGCTTGGTCAGGAAGAAACCACTCGCGATATCCCAAACGTATCAGAAGAAGATCTTGCCAACCTTGACGAAGATGGAGTCATTGTTATCGGTGCCGAAGTCGGACCTAACGATATTCTTGTTGGAAAAATCGCTCCAAAAGGAGAAACAGAGCTTACAGCTGAAGAACGTCTACTAAGAGCTATTTTTGGAGAGAAAGCTCGCGAAGTTCGCGACACTTCATTGAGAGTTCCACACGGAGAGCGCGGAACTGTTATTGGTATCAAAGTTCTGTCTAGAGCTAACGGTGACGAACTAGAACCAGGCGCAATCAAGAAAATCACTGTCAAAATCGCTCAAATGCGAAAAGTCGTAGTTGGAGACAAACTTTGTGGACGTCACGGAAACAAAGGTGTTATTTCCAAAATCGTTCCAGAAGCAGATATGCCTCACACTGCCGAAGGTAAAGCTGTTGATATTATCATTAGCCCTCTATCTGTTCTTGCTCGTATGAACCTTGGACAGCTAATGGAAGCTCATCTTGGAGCTTCAGCTGAAAAGCTAGGTTACAAAGTAGCCTTGCCAGTATTTGAAGAAGTTGATGAGGATGTAATTGTTGAACAATTTGAAAAAGCTGGTCTTCCGGTCGGTGGCAAAACCACACTTTACGACGGACGTACCGGAGAAGCTTTTGATCGACCAATTGTTGTTGGAACTTCTTATATCTTAAAGCTTATCCACATGGTCGAGGACAAAACCCACGCCCGTTCAACTGGACCTTACTCACTTATTACTCAACAGCCACTTGGTGGTAAAGCTCAAATGGGCGGACAGCGTCTTGGAGAAATGGAAGTCTGGGCACTCGAAGCTTACGGAGCCGCTCATATTCTTCAGGAAATGTTAACGATTAAATCTGATGATATTGTTGGACGACCTAAGGCTTTTGAGGCTATTATTAAGGGCGCAGAAATCCCAACCCCTCAAATCCCTGAATCATTCAAGGTTTTAGTTAAAGAACTACAATCACTTTCATTAAATGTTGAAGCACTTGGTGCAACAATTATCGAAGAAGTTGAAAAAGTTGACCCCAAATCTGACGACAAAGTCGAAGTAAAAGCCGACGTTGCCGAAGAAGAAATCTTGGCCGAAATCGTTCCAGACATCAAATCAGTTGAAGCACAAACCGTAATCACCGAGGACGAATCAGCAGAAGATGCCGAAGCCGAAGCCGAACTTACCGAACTAGAAGAAAATACCTCCTCTGACGAGGAAGTCAAAGAAGGAGAGGACAAATAATGAAAGCCTTATTGGATTTTAAAGCGCTAAAAATTACTTTAGCTTCACCTGAAAACATCAAAGAATGGTCTCATGGTGAAATAACCAAACCTGAAACAATCAACTACCGTACCCTCAAACCAGAAAAGGACGGACTTTTTGACGAGCGTATTTTTGGACCTGTCAAAGACTGGGAATGTTACTGTGGTAAATACAAGAGGATTCGATTCCGTGGAATTATTTGTGAGAAATGTGGAGTTGAAGTTACTCAAGCTCGTGTTCGCCGTGAAAGAATGGGACATCTTAGTTTGTCAGCTCCAGTTGTACACAGCTGGTTTTTTAGGGGTGCTCCAAGCAAACTTGGACTTCTTCTAGACATTTCGCCACGTAATCTTGACGCTGTAATCTACTTTGCCAGCTATATCGTAATCTCTCTCGATCCAGAAAAGAGAAAAACCGATATTGAAAAACTAAAGAGTTTGCAGGAAAAAGAGATTGCCGCCGCTGTTAAGGTTCTTGAAGAACAAATTAACGCTTCCAAAAAGGAATCAGAAGGCGAAATCAAAGCTTTCAAGAAAACCAAAGAGAAAAACAACCTCGATCTCAAAGTCGAAGAGATGGAACTTGGTTCACGTCACAAAATTGCCTTACTTAGAGATGCTCACAGCGTAGAAATCGGCAAAATCGAGGAAAAATTCAAAAAACTCGAAAAATTAATGACTTCAATCAAAGCTCTCAATCTACTTGGAGAAGAAGATTACCTTAACCTTAATTATCTTGGGGTTACATCTTTCCTCAAAGTCGGTATGGGTTCTGAGGCCATAAAGACTATTCTTGAAAACATTGACCTCGACGCTCTAGTTACTGACTTAAGAAAAGAACTTACTGAAGTTTCTGGTATTAAGCACATCAAGGCCGCCAAACGTTTAAGGGTAGCCGAAGGGATGCGCAAGGCAAATCTCAATCCAACATGGATGGTGTTAACTGTTTTACCTGTACTTCCACCTGACCTCAGGCCTATGGTTCAGCTTTCCGGTGGACGCTTTGCAACTAGTGACCTTAACGATCTTTATCGCAGAGTCATTAATCGCAATAATCGTCTCAAAAAACTAATCGATCTTGGTGCGCCAGAAATCATTCTGAGAAACGAAAAACGAATGCTACAAGAATCTGTTGATGCTCTTATCGACACTAATACTCGTTCAACTAACACTCGCAGTAATCAAGCAGAACTTAGATCTCTATCTGATATGTTGCGCGGTAAGCAAGGTCGTTTCCGCCAGAACCTTCTTGGTAAGCGTGTCGACTACTCTGGACGTTCAGTTATCGTTGTTGGTCCAGAACTTGACCTTGACCAAGTTGGTATTCCAAAAGAAATGGCTCTAGAAATGTTTAAGCCTTTCGTTCTTCGTGACCTTATCGGTCTTGGACTTGCTCCAAACGTTAAGAGCGCTAAACATGTTCTTGAGAAGAGACCACCTGAAGTTTGGGATATTCTCGAAGAAATTACCAAGAACCACCCAGTTCTCATAAACCGTGCTCCAACTTTGCACAAACTAGGTATTCAGGCTTTCTATCCTGTGCTTATTGAAGGTGATGCAATTAGAATTCACCCTTGTATCTGTGCTGGATTTAACGCTGACTTCGATGGAGACCAAATGGCTGTTCACGTGCCGCTTTCTAACAACGCACAAGCCGAAGCACGTCGCTTAATGATGGCTTCACAAAATATTCTTCGCCCAGCAGATGGTACACCTATTACTATTCCTAACAAGGAAATGGCTCTTGGTGCTTACTACATCACTTCTATTGACGAAGACTCAACACCAATTGATTCGCTTTTCGTTGACGAAGATGAAGCAATATTTGCTTGGTTGAATGGCAAAATCAGCATGCGTCAATTTATTAAAGTCAAAATGAATGGCGAAACCGTCGAGACAACCGTTGGAAGAATCAATTTCAACCGTATGTTGCCTGACAAAATTCCATTCCTTAATGAGACTTTCCGTAACTCAACAATCAAATCTACGATTTCAACTTACCTTGAAGATCTCAGTGAAGAAGAACTACTTAAGCTTATCGACAATGTCAAAAACATTGGTTTCAGGTTCGCTACAGTATCTGGACTATCTGTTTCCGTCTTCGACAACGAAATTGTGCCAGAAAAAGACACAATTATCGCTGCAGCCGATAAACGTGTAGACGAAATTGAAAAGAAATTTGACGACGGTCTTATTACCGAAGCAGAAAAGCGTCGTTTGACCAATGATATCTGGACCGAAACAACCGATGTTGTTTACCAGAAGACTTGGGCTGCGATTAAATCCGACAACTCAGTCAAAATGATTTCTGATTCAGGTGGAAGCCGTGCTTCTTCTGACCAGATTAAACAGCTTTCAGGTATGAAAGGTTTGGTTCAGGACCCTTCTGGAAAGATTGTTCCTCTTCCAACCAAGAGCAACTTCCGTCAAGGTCTCTCTGTTTTTGAGTACTTCACTTCAAGTCGTGGTGCTAGAAAAGGTCTTGCTGACCGTGCTCTACGTACTGCCGAATCAGGTTACCTAACTCGTCGTCTAGTTGATGTATCACACGATGTTATCGTTAGAATGCTTGACTGTGGTACAAAAGAAGGCGTAGTTGTTCTTAAGACAGACCCATTCAGAAGAGCTGCTTTTGATGCTCGTATTCTTGGTCAGGTTTTGGTTAAAGAAGTTAAAGGTATAGCCAAAGCTGGCGATCTTATTGACCTTATTACCGCCAAAACTATTGCAGAAACCGTTGATGAAGTAGTTGTTCGTTCACCACTAACTTGTGAAGCAACAATTGGTATTTGTGCACTATGTTATGGTCGCGACACTTCAACTCGCAAACTTGTCGAAATCGGAACTCCAGTTGGTGTTATCGCTGCTCAAAGTATCGGAGAACCAGGTACACAGTTAACAATGAGAACTTTCCACACTGGAGGTATCGTTGGTACTGACATTACTCAAGGTCTTCCACGTGTTGAAGAACTTCTTGAGGCTAGAACGCCAAAGATTTCCTCACCGATAGCTGAAATCACTGGAAAAGTTACCGTTGACGAAACTCCAGAAGGTTTTGTAATTACTATCAAAAGTTCTGACAAGCCGGTTAATGAAAAACAGTTCTTACTTCCATTAACTGAGGATCTTTTGGTCGCCACAGGTGACACGATTACCGCCGGAGAACCATTGTCCAAAGGTCACCTCGATGTCAAAGAAATCTTAAGAGTCAAAGGACTTCGTGAAGCACAAAAATACATTGCTGATGAAGCCCAGGCTGTTTACGAAGCACAAGGTGTGCCAATTGATGACAAACACTTCGAAGTAATCATTCGCAAGATGAGTGAAAAAGTTAAAATCACCTCCTCTGGCGACACCAAATTCCTTCCAGGTGAACACATTGCTAAGCATATTTATGAGTACGAGAATGCCAAAACTATCGCTGAAGGCGGAGAGCCAGCTACTGCAGAATTAATAATTCTTGGTATTACCAGAGCTTCTCTCTATACCGAAAGTTTCTTATCAGCTGCTTCCTTCCAAGAAACAACCAATGTTCTAACACAGGCTGCTTCTGAAGGAAAAGTCGATCCACTTCTCGGTATGAAAGAGAACGTTATTATCGGTCGTTTGATTCCAACATCAATCGACAGAGCTTCGGTTGATAACATTCCTGCAGAAGGTGAGGTTGACGCGGCTTAAAAACCTTAGGTATAATCCCGCGGCTATAAAAAAATGCCAACCATACAACAACTTGTCAGGCACGGACGCAAATCCAAGCCAAAAAAAATCAAAGCCACGGTTCTTAGGAAGAGTTTCAACTCTCTTATTAACCAGCCTACAATCGGAACCGCTCCTCAAAAGAGAGGTGTTTGTACTGTAGTCAAAACCATGACTCCCAAAAAACCAAACTCGGCTCTTCGTAAGGTTGCTCGTGTTAGATTAAGTAACAAACAAGAGGTTACAGCTTATATTCCAGGTATTGGTCACCAACTTGCTGAGCACTCAGTTGTTATGGTTCGTGGTGGGCGTGTCAAAGACCTTCCAGGTGTTAAGTACCACATTATTCGTGGCAAGCTTGACGCAACTGGCGTGGTTAATCGTAAAAAAGCTAGATCCTTATACGGAACCAAAAAAGGTGGAGCTACAAGTGCAGCTGAAGCAGCCGCAAAAGGAATTTAATAATCATGTCTAGAAAAAATACATTTACCAGAAGAATAACCGAGCCAGATCCAGTTTATAGCTCACCAGTTATTACTCGTTTTATTAACCGAGTTATGGAATCAGGCAAAAAAACCATCGCTCAAAAAATCGTTTACTCCGCACTTGAAGAAATCGCAGTCAAAACCAAAAAAGACGGCATGGAAGTATTCGAAGCTGCAATTAATAATGTTGCTCCAAGAGTCGAGGTTCGTCCTCGTCGCGTTGGTGGCGCCAACTATCAGGTTCCTGTCGAAGTTCGAGGTGACCGCAAAGAAGCTTTAGCTATTCGCTGGATCATTAAAGCCGCTCACGACCGACCTTCACGCGAATATCACACAATGAAAGATAAATTAGTCGCTGAACTTATTGATGCCAGCAACAATGTTGGAGCTGCCATTAAGAAAAGAGAAGATACTATCAGAATGGCTGACGCTAACAAAGCCTTTGCACATTTTAGGTGGTAATCTATGGCTGACTCACGTTCCTACCCACTAGATAGAATCAGAAACATTGGAATTATTGCCCACATTGACGCAGGCAAAACCACAACTTCAGAAAGAATTCTTTATTACACTGGTAAAAGCTACAAAATCGGAGAAGTCCACGAAGGTGCTGCAACTATGGACTGGATGGAACAGGAAAAAGAGCGTGGTATTACTATCACCTCAGCTGCCACCACAACTTTCTGGACTCCAACCGCTAATCTTTTTGAAGGAATTGAGCATCGTATTAATATTATTGATACTCCAGGCCACGTTGATTTTACCGCCGAAGTAGAGCGTGCATTGCGTGTACTTGATGGTGGGGTTACTGTTCTGGATGCCGAAGAAGGTGTTCAATCACAATCCGAAACAGTCTGGCGTCAGGCCGACAAATACAAAGTTCCTAGAGTTTGTTTCGTTAACAAAATGGACAAACTTGGTGCTGACTTTCACGCTACACTCAAATCAATTAGAGATAGGCTTGCTGCTCCAGCAGTAGCTTACAATATTCCAATTGGTGCCGAAAACGATTTCTTGGGAGTTATCGACCTGCTTACTCGCAAAGAATATATTTGGGAAACCGACGAAACAGGCGCAAAATACAAAGTCAATGATGTGGCCGACGAACACAAAGACGAAGTAGAAAAATACCGTGCAGTTCTCGTCGAAAAAATTTCTGAAACTGACGACAATTTAATTGAAAAATTCCTTAACGGTGAGGAGCCAACGATTGATGAGCTATACACAGCTTTAAGAAAAGCGGTTATTAATTATCAAATTGTTCCGGTCCTTGCCGGATCTTCACTTCGCAACAAAGGTGTTCAGCCGCTACTTGACGCGGTTGTGCAGTTTTTGCCTTCCCCTCAAGACGTTGGCGAAACTCACGGAACCAATCCCAAAACTGGTGAACCAGAAGTTCGCAAGAACACTCCAGAGGAACCATTTTGTGGTCTAGCTTTCAAAATCCAAGTTGACCCGCACGTTGGTAAACTTACTTTTGTCCGTGTTTATTCTGGAACACTCCAATCTGGATCTTACATTACCAACACCACCAAAGGTGAAAAAGAACGCGCCGGCCGTTTGCTTTTGATGCATGCTGACAAGCGCGAAGAAATAAAAGAAGCTTTTGCTGGAGAAATTGTCGCCGTTATTGGTTTGCAAAAAACAATTACTGGAGACACTTTAGCTGAAGAAGGCAAAGCAATTGTTCTTGAAAACATCACATTCCCTGAACCTGTCATTGATCTAGCTATTGAACCAAAGACCAAGGCCGACCAAGAAAAAATGGGTCTAGCTCTGTCAAAGTTGTCCGAAGAAGATCCTACTTTCCGTATCCGTACCGACCACGAAACAGGCCAGACAATCATCTCTGGAATGGGAGAACTTCACCTTGAAATTTTGGCCGACCGTATGAAGCGCGAGTTCAAAGTTGAAGCAAATGTTGGACAACCTCAAGTTGCTTATCGCGAAACTATTACCAAAAACGCTGATGGAGAAGGTAAATATATTCGCCAATCAGGTGGACGTGGTCAATATGGTCACTGTTTGCTTCGTATCGAACCTCTCGGACGCGGTGAGGGTTATGTTTGGGCAAGCGAAATTAAAGGTGGGTCAATTCCCCAAGAATTTATTACTCCAATTAACAAAGGTGTCGTTGAAAAAATGGCTTCCGGAATTTTGGCTGGTTATCCAGTTGTTGATATGAAAGTCACAGTCTATGACGGTTCTTATCACGATGTTGACTCTTCAGAAATGGCTTTCAAAATTGCAGGAAGCATGGCAATTGAAGACGCGGCAAAGCACGCCGATATGGTCTTGCTTGAGCCAGTAATGAACGCCGAAGTTACAGTCCCCGACGAATTTATGGGAGATATTATGGGCGATCTTTCTAGCAAACGTGCTCAAATTCAAGGTTCAGAAAGTCGCGGTAATGCAACTATCATAAAAGCTCTAGTACCACTTGCTGAAATGTTTGGTTACACTACCAACCTTAGGTCTATGACTCAGGGTAGGGGAACTTCTGTTCTACTTCCAAGCCATTACGATGTTGTGCCAAATAATATTGCTGCAACAATAATTGCCAAGGCCAAAGGCCAGACTTCTTAAGTTTCATTTTTTTGACATATTAATTATTATAGGATATAATACCATTCAATTCGCACGTAAAAAAACGAAGGAAGTGATGTTTGCCCAGCAAAACTCAGTCAAAGTTTCCGCCAATCGGAGAGCTAGTCACCAGTAGTTCACAGCTTCCGTACATGTTCGAGATCACCGGCGTTAAGCCTGGCGTTAGGACTTTGTCGCGACTTGTCGAAGCCGCGTTCGCGGACAAGACCGTCGTTCTGACAATCTTCTCGACACTCGCTCTCGACCTCCAAGACCAGCCACTGGAACTCGCCATCGCCAAATTCCGCGCGATCATGGCCAAAGTAGAAGAGTCAAGTGCTTCTGAGCAATCATTGCTCGCAAGTCTCGAAAAAATGACTCTTGCTAGTGCGCGAGTTATCGACTTCGATGCGGTCAAGATCATCAACGATCGCCTCAAGCACATCAGGACCAATCCGATTGGGCAATGCCGCGTCTATGTCCGCCCTCAATCCCTCAACGCTTGGACCTTCAAACTGGATGTTCAAGACCAGAGAAAAAGGGGTTACAGCCCAAGCCACTCCATGGTCTTGTACGGACAAGGCATTCAACTCATCGGGCCTCACGGTAGCTTGGTGTAGTATTTCACCAACCCTCGCCCTCCCTTAAACAAGGAGGGCTTTTTCTTGCAAAAATTATTCAGAATTGTCAGAATCAATTTATATGGCAAATTCTAAATCCGAAGGAATGTCAAGTGACACCAAAACACTCGTTACTGTTCTGTTATTAGTTTTTGCGTTTCCTGCTGGTTTCGTATTAATGTGGGTTTGGACAAGCTGGCCGAAATGGGTCAAATTTCTTATTTCCGGAATTTTTGCATTTTTTATGCTTATTTGGATTTTAGTATTTGCCGCAGCAATTTTGGTTTCTGTTAATCCACAAGCACAATTAGAACGCGCCGAAGATGCCAGAATGCGAAATGAGTCAAAGTATCAAGAATCAATTCAAGAGGGTCAAGATATTCAGACAGATTTCAGTAATTAATTGACAAATTATTATCCCAATCGTATTATCTAACCCAACTATGGATATTTTATCTGTACAAAATCTGAATTCTAGCTGTATTTATCTCCACAAGACATGGATGCGCTTTTTGCGCACTTCTTCACGTGGGAGGACTCTTAACACATAAAGAGCCACAGCTTTAAACAAAAAGCCAAACTAACCTCCCACAAATGGGAGGTTTTTTTATACCCAAAATTATGAAAGACGAACAATTAAAAGAACCAAACATAGCTTCAGAAACTAACCCTCTCAAAGAGGTTGTCATAGTAAAGCCCGACTCGGTCGAGGATATTTTTGCGACAGCTAGTCAACTATTACAACTCCAGCCAGTTGAAAACCCCGATACCAACAAATTGCCATACAAAATAATTTTTACCCCAAACTCAGAATTATCAAGAATAGAGATGTTAGCCAAAGCTAAGGTTTCAGACAAGGTAGAGATATCCGAAGAGGATGCAGAAAAAATTCTAGAGTTTCGAAAAATGACAAGGAATTTAGAATTAATCGCTCAAGTCGCACATACTGCTAAATCTAATCCTGAAAGAGTAATCATAAACGAGATGATTCAGCCAAGAACTAGTAATAGAATTGGGCAATCAATTGAGTCAAATCCAGATGTTTTTGAAGACTTTACACAAACTGCTCAGTTTAATCTTGATCTGGATTTTCTACACAACAAACTATTTTCAAGCGGTGTTTGGATAATGTTTGCCTCATTTTTTGGTGATAATCCGTTTGATAGAGATTTTTTTGTACAAAAAATAACTTCGATTAACTCAGAACTTGCCAGAATAATTGTTCTGCAAATGGCTGCCAAAATAGACGAGGTGGAGCGGACAAAAATTATTAGTGATCGAGATAGGTCAGCACAAAATAGTAATAATCAGCCTAAAAATACTAATAGTGGGCAAGAACCTCAGGCTCAAAAAGTCAAAATCTCTCAAGTTTTTGGTATTCCCGACAATGTGTTGCCATCTTCTGTTTTGGGTGTTGCGACCGCACTTGGTCACCGAGAAGGTGATCCTGTGGTTTTAACTTTAAGTGAAAAATCTTTAATAGATAAACAAGCAGTCTTTAATTACGGAACTACTGATTTTGCCAATCCAGTCGAAGCCATAATGCTTGCCGTTGCAGCTTCAAACGAGAATCAAGACGGGACAGTTTCAGTTGGAACTGCATTTTATGATACAGACCCTGACGCCCACACGGTCAAGTCTTATCTAGAAAGAGTGCTTATTCCATCTATTGCATCTAACTTTAATTTGGACTCACAGGCTCTAGAAAAAATTAAAGCCAATATCGCCTTGCTACCCGAAACAACCGATATTGAGCTAGATAGTTTGGAGGAAATCGTGGATAACCCAGAGTTTTCTCTATACATTTCCAAGCTCAAAACCTTTTCAAAAGGCTATCCAAAAACTTTTGCCCAGTTATATCTGGCGCTCAACCGAAGATTAACAGAAAAACTAGGCATCTTTCACGTTCCAAGCGAAGACTTGTTCACAGCTAGCGGTGCAAAACTTGAGGACATTACTAGTTTTGGCAATTTAGTTACTCAAACAAGTAAAAGCGATTTTGACGAATTTAATCTTAGACTCAGTGACTCTGGTTTTGAAGAGAACGCAAAAACCGGTTTTGCTAGAGGCGTTTTTGGTAACGGGCCTTGGGATGTTGCAACTCGTAAACTAGTTAGGCCAATCGATGAGCCCGATCCAGGCGTGGACGTTTTTGATCTGGAAGGGGATATTTTACTCTCCGACCTTAAAGATAAAGGACTTACTTTGGGTGGCAATGGGTGGGCACTGCTTCTGCAGCAATTTGAAAATTACTTCGATACTCCTATTGTAATTACCCACAAAAACACCTCATTGGGTAGTAATTATGTGGCACCTCTTGCTGTTGGTGAACGAACCAAAGCCCTAGTGTCTCCAATTGTCAGAGTTGTCCCGAGTGGGGCAGGTGCTGGAACTGGTGATGGTCTCGATATTGGTTTTTATTTAGAACACCCCGAGCTTATTAGCCTTGTAAAAAACTCATACCTACTTGAGGATGGAGATTTTCAAGGAGGCAAGCAAAAAGCCGTAATCGAAGTTGCTCCATACAAGTACTTTGTTGGTGGTGTGGCAAAAACAGGCTACAAAACAACCACTTCGCTTGAGGCAACCACAGGCGGAAACGGTAAGCGCCAACATATTACAAGTCAAATTATTACTAAATAAAAAGGAGAAAAATGCCTAAAAAACTTGATACAGGAAAAAACATACTTATAGTCTCAGCTCACGCTGACGACCACATCACCTCAGCTGGGAGTGTGTTCAAGCTCCAATCGCAAGGCTATAACGCTTACGAAATATTATTAACCAACTCACAAGAAGGTAGAGACAGGCGTGGCAAATCAAAAAGCGCGAAAAATGCGGTTATTAATCTGCGAGTTGGTGAGTTTGATAGAGCTACAGAGTTTTTAGGCATCAAACAAAAGTTTTTACTTGCCGAAGAAGATCTAAACCTCCAGTTTTCCAAAAAACTGATGTTTAAAGTGGTCAAAATAATTAGACAAGTCAAACCAGAAGTGATTTTTACCTTAAATCCTCTTGATTACCACTCCGATCACCGAGAGGCAGCTCACATTGTAGAGGAGGCAAGCTTTTGGGCTGCAACCGGAGTTAAACCAGAACTAGGCGAACCACACCGAACACCGACCGTTTTATACGGAGAAGGAATGTTGCCGATTGTTGCCCAAATTATCGTCGATATTACAGAGTTTATTGATAAAAAAATGGAATTATTTAGTATTTACGAGTCCCAAGCCGACTCAAAATCTACAGTTTTTGAAAAATCTCTTAATTGTGTGAGAGGTTATCACTTGCGCAGAAGCACCAAAAGCGAATATGCGGAAGGGTTTACGGTCAATCCAAAATTTCCAAATATTATCTTTGACTACAAAGATGATTAAGCTTATTCAAACAGGTAGGCAAGTGCACAGTGTTATTGATTTGATGGATAAATATATCGTCAAGTTTTACACCTCGCGTGAGGTTGCAATTAATGAAGCAAGTGGGCTTATGGTTTTTAGACAAATTAGTCCCAATAGCTCACCCAAAATAGTATTTAGATTAGGAAGATTGATAATTTTTAATAAACTCAAATCTTCTGAAGTAGACAAAAGCCAAATATGCGACGGTCTAGCAGGTGTAATTTCGCAATTATCCCAAACCACAGTAGAAGATAATAGTCAGTGGCGAGCTTACCTTGACCAAATATCTCAACAATTTTTCGATCAAAAAAGCATTTTTCAATCACAATTAAAAGATAAAGATATTTACTTAATTGAAGATGTTTTAAATTATCTGAACTCTATTGACTGGGATAGTTTTCCAATTCAGCCACTTCACAGAGATTTGCACCTTGGCAATCTAATTCATACAAACTCAGGCGTCAAAATTATTGATTTTGAGCATTTTTGTTATGGACCACTCGAGTACGAATTTAGTAATTCTCTGCTTTTTGCCGACAAGTCATCGTTAAATATTAACCAAATAGCTCAAAAACTACATTCTTACGGGGTATTTTTTAACCTCAATTTAGCCTTAATGTTAACGGTTGTGTATTTTATTGAGCAATTTAGTAAAAGCTGTCACAAAAACGACTTAATAAAACAGAAAATACTTGCCGAAAAATTTATAACCCTTACCAAAACTAGCGCTATTTTTGGCAGTTTAAGTTTGTCTTCCAAATGTCTTACTGATAATTAGTATTGACAAACGGCCTCGTAATTTGAATAATACACAAGCCCAAAAAAAGCTTCAATTGCAAAGGAGCTTTTTTGGCTTATTTATATAAGTTTAATTTAAGGAGAAAAACCAAAAATGGCTGACAAATTCGAAAGAACCAAGCCGCACGTTAACGTTGGTACCATTGGTCACGTCGACCACGGTAAAACAACTACAACTGCTGCTATTACAAAAGTCCAATCCGACAAAGGAATGGCAAACTTCAAAGCCTTCGATCAAATCGACAAGGCGCCTGAAGAAAGACAGCGTGGTATTACTATTTCTATCGCTCACGTTGAGTACGAAACAGAAGCTAGACACTACGCACACATTGATGCTCCTGGTCACGCTGACTACATCAAGAACATGATTACCGGTGCCGCTCAAATGGACGGTGCTATTCTTGTTGTTTCCGCTCCAGATGGTCCAATGCCACAGACTCGCGAGCATATTTTGCTAGCACGTCAAGTTGGTGTGCCTTCAATTGTTGTTTTTATGAACAAGGTTGATATGGTTCAAGATCCAGAACTTCTTGATCTAGTCGAGATGGAAATTCGCGAACTTTTGACCAAGTACCAATACCCTGGAGACACAACCCCGATTATTCGTGGTTCTGCACTCAAAGCTCTCGAAGGAGACGCTGAAGGAGTTAAGAGTATCGAAGAATTGCTTAAAGCTGTTGACGAATTCGTTCCAACACCAGAGCGCGACACTGACAAGCCATTTTTGATGCCTGTCGAAGACGTTTTCTCGATTAAAGGTCGTGGAACCGTTGTTACAGGACGTATCGAAAGAGGAGTTGTCAAAGTGGGTGAAGAAATCGAAATCGTTGGTATCAACCCGATCAAGAAATCTACCGTCACTGGAGTTGAAATGTTCAACAAACAGCTAGACGAAGGTCAAGCTGGAGACAACGTTGGAGTTCTGCTTCGTGGAGTTGAAAAAGACGACGTCGAGCGTGGACAAGTTCTTACTAAACCAGGAACCTCCACTCCTCACACCGAATTTGAGGCTGAGGTTTATATCCTCACCAAAGAAGAAGGTGGACGCCACACTCCATTTTTCTCTGGATACCGCCCACAGTTCTACGTTCGTACAACTGACGTAACTGGTGAAGCTAAACTTCCAGAAGGAACCGAAATGGTTATGCCTGGTGACACAGTCAAGATGACAATCAAACTCATCGTACCTGTCGCCATGGAAGAAGGTCTACGTTTCGCTATCCGCGAAGGTGGCCACACCGTAGGTGCCGGAGTCATCACAAAGGTAATTGCCTAAAGGCAAGTAGCTTTGTGAAAGAGCGTAGTCAAAACTGAGTGCAATTTTGCCAGCGACAGAAATTAAACGAATTTTGACGAGCATCTATAACAAAGGTAATCGCTTAATACAAGCAATAACTTAAACAAAAGACCCGTCCATCTGAGGCGGGTTTTTTGTGACCATTTTTACCCGTTCAAAGTTGAAAATAAGCCTATAATATGATACAATATACCTTAGAACATTAAGAAAGAGGTGTAAACACTTTGGCTAACGCCGAAGCAATTCTGGTCCAGGTCAAGGGTAACCACCTTGCCCATCGGATCGACCGAGCCAATTCGGACAGGGTCTTCAGGTTGAGCGACATGTTCAGCGAAGGTGCAATGCTCCTCGGCGGGGACAAGTTCAACGCCGTTCTGCTCACCAGCCGAAGCGGCAACATGTACCTTCTGGCCGAGAACGGCGTGCTCGTTAACCGTAACGAGTCCGTCAAGACCGGCAAGCTCCACATTACCGACCTTGAGACCGACGAGTGGCTGCTCGAAACCGAGCTGACCATTGGGTATTCGTTCTACTACCGCCAAGTGCGGGGAGGTGAAGTACTCCACGGCAACAGCTCGGCGATCACGGAAATCGTTCCGTTTTTGATGCGAACCCATACCGACGAGTACCTCGCCGACAAACCCTACTGCGACGCCATCGAGCGCTTCGAAGAAGGCATACCCCAAGGCGGCGACGTTCACTCGCTGATGCGTCGCACCAGTCCCGCACTGGCATAACCACCTCATTCACAGTTCACCACTAAGCCCTCCCCTAAAAGGAGGGCTTTTTTTGTTTCAGGTCTTCTGAAACGCAGGCTTGTAGCTCAAACTGAACAAAATTTTGGGGGACTCAAATTATTTTGCGAATTTGAGTGAGAACCTATAAACTCCAAACTTCCCTTTTGCTGACCACTTTTTATCTCTCCAATTTGCTTTGATGGATCTCTTTTTGCGAACGGGTATGGATTTTGCTTCAGCAAAAGAGTGAGTAAAAAGTGAAAGTGCAAAATCTCGCCGGGATTTTGAACGTGCCATAAAAGCGAATTGAAAAACATTGTTTCTTGTAAAGAAAAGTATCCCGTAGTATTTGACATCCAGCCTCAAAAATGCTATAATTCCGCAGTTTTGGACAACCGTTAAGGAGGTCCGTGAACAAGCTCATTTACTTGGAGAAGGAGAACTACCATTTCGTCGGCACAAACCCTCGTTATCCCTTCCGGGCCGCTCAAGGTCAGGAACTACACCCCCACGCCCGATCGCAATATCGGGATGGAGCTCATTCGGGTTTCCGAGGCCGCAGCTCTCGGTGCCGTCCGTTGGTTCGGTCTTGGTGACAAGATCGGTGCCGACCAAGCCGCCGTCGATGCCATGAACGCGATGCTCGCCACGGTCGACATGGACGGTATCGTCAGAATCGGCGAAGGAGAAAAAGACGAAGCTCCGATGCTGTTCAACGGCCAAGCGGTCGGGAACGGCAACGGACACAAGATGGATGTCGCTGTCGACCCAGTCGATGGGACAACCATTCTCTCCGAAGGGCGAGAAGGTTCCATTGCCGTTATCGCCGCCGCACCAAGCGGGACCATGATCGACGTCCGTGACTTTTTTTACCTCGACAAGATTGTTGTGGGCAAGGAAGCCAAGGGCAAGGTCGACATTACCGCTCCGGTCGCCTGGAACATCGAACAGGTTGCCAAGGCGCTCGACATTCCCGTCAACAGCGTCGTCGTGACGATCCTCAAGAGGGATCGCAACAACGAAATCATCAAAGCTGTTCGGGCAGCGGGCGCTCGTATCAACCTCATCGGCGACGGCGACATTGCCGGCGCTCTTGTTGCCTGTATGCCAGGCACAGGTGCTCATATGCTGCTTGGCAGTGGTGGGTCGCCGGAAGCCGTCACGGCTGCTTGCGGCATCATTGCCCTCCGTGGCGACATGCAGTGCCGACCTTTTATCTCTCGTGATGAAGAGCGGCGCGCCATTCTCGAGAAGGGGATTAACCCCAACAGGGTCATGACTCTTGACGATCTCGTGTCCAGTCAGGACACGTACTTCGCAGCCACAGGAGTGACCAATGGCACCATGCTCCAGGGCATCCAGCCTCTGGCGCACGGTGTGACCGTCAGCCATTCCATTGTTATGCGAGGTCTCACCGGCACCATTCGTCGGATCGAGACCGAACACAATTGGGATCGCGATAGCTAATATCGCACATCTCTCCTTATTCGCCCTTACAGCCCTCCCCTAAAAAGGAGGGCTTCTTCTTGCTTGACTTCATTTTAATAATTCATATCTCTCAATTCTCATTCTTTACTATAGGCTCAAAATATGATATAATTAGAACAATTGGGTAAGCATAAAACCTTGCCCAGAAGCACATTTAGCTAAAAGGAGCCCTTTAAGCTTTGTTTATCCCAGCTGTCGCAGTTACTCTGGTTGTCATAGTTGTTGTTGTGATCTTTCTGTTTCTCAGAAAAACAGGATCACATACGACCCAGCCAGCACCCAGCCTCCTCGACACCTTGCCACAAGGCATACGCCACCTCACTTTGTTCAGCAACCGCGGCGACCTAACACTCGTCGAAAACTGCGCGCCACTCATGCGCTACGAGGATGCCAGCATCCTCAGACCTGAAGCTGTCTTTATTTACGCACTTGATTCCACAGTCAGCTTTATCAAGAAGCATGGTAGGCAGCCAATCTGCCTCTATGCCGCGTTCAACCTTGGACAGATCTTCGATTACGCCCTTCAAGGCGCCGTCGGTGGTTTCACCCAGGCCAAGGTTCACGTCGTGGTCGTATATTTCGACGTGCCGACCCAGCAATTCAAAGTCTTCTTCGATTCCGAAGCGGACGAAAGTTTTGCTATTAAGCAATTCGAGCAAGTCGCGTCTGCTGGGCGAACACCACTCACAACGTGGTAGTCCTCGTCCT
>CAYQLK010000020.1:0-19327 GCA_964418515.1 uncultured Gammaproteobacteria bacterium
TTTATTAGTATACTTACTCACTTTCAATTAGCGCAAATTATATCTTTTCTCTTAAAGTTTTTACAGCCATCAAAGCACACTTCATTCTCGATGGCGTAAGTTTTGGAATACCTAGTTCTGCCAAAACCTCATCGTCACTAATATTTTTCAAATCAGATAGTTTCATCCCTATTACCTTCTCTTTTAATAAGTATGCCGAAGCTTGAGAAATCAAACACCCACTCCCTTCAAATCCGTATTGCGTAATTTCGTCGCCATCAAGTTTGATACTAATTAACAACTTATCACCACAAAGACTATTAAAATCTTCTACAATAATATCCGGCTTACGAACTTTTCTTTGTACTGCACTCTCTCTTACCAAATCTAACAATTCGTCTCGATATAAATTATCCATTTTTAAGTTATTTTTAAGACTTTTTTAGCTTTTTCAATTCCGTCAAATAATTGATCAATATCCTGAATATCGTTAAGTTTCAGGCTTACTGAAACGCAGAACGTAGCCAAAACTGATGACAAAAATGTCAGAGACAGTTTTTGGGATAATTTTGGCGAGTAACTATAAAAAAATCTCATACTTTCAGAATTTTCTTAGCCTTTTCGATTCCAATAAACATTTGTTCAATATCCTGAATATCGTTAAGTTTCAGGCTTACTGAAACGCAGAACGTAGCCAAAACTGATGACAAAAATGTCAGAGACAGTTTTTGGGATAATTTTGGCGAGTAACTATAAAAAAATCTCATACTTTCAGAATTTTCTTAGCCTTTTCGATTCCAATAAACATTTGTTCAATATCCTGAATATCGTTATAAAAATACAAACTTGCTCTCACTCCAGAGTCCAATTTTAACTTTTTCATTAAAGGGTGGGCACAGTGTAAACCTGACCTAACCGCAACTCCTTCAGCGTCTAACACGCTTGCCAAATCGTGAGGATGGATGCCATTGATATTAAACGTAAAAATTCCCACTCTACTACCAGCGATATTTGGACCCAAAAAATCAACCTTTTTCTCTTCAAACTTCGCCATCATATATTCCGACAGTTTCTGATCTTCCTCTTCAATTTTATCTAATCCAACACGTTCCAAATAATTAATTGCAGTAGCTAACCCCAATACTCCAGCAATATTCGGCGTACCAGCCTCAAATCTGTAAGGAATATCATTCCAAATTGAGCCATTTTCTGTGACATCTTTAATCATCGAGCCTCCGCCCATAAACGGATTCATATTCTGAGCAATTTCCTCCCTTATCCAAAGCACCCCGACGCCTGTTGGACCAACAATCTTATGTCCGCTAAAAACCAAAAAATCAGCGCCAATAGATTGAACACTTACTCTCATTTTTCCTACAGCTTGAGCCGAATCAATAAGAATCTTAGTGTTGCTGTTTATTCTTCTGACCTCTTTAACCAAAGTTTTTACATCGTTTACCCCGCCTAATACATTCGAGGCGTGAACTATCCCCACAAGAGCAGTTCTCTTGGAAATTTTTTTTCTCAAATCTATTACATCTATTAGTCCAAAATCGTCAATATTTACAAACACTAATTTCGCTCCAGTATATTTTGCAATTATCTGCCAAGGCACAATATTTGCATGATGCTCGGATACTGAAAGAACTATCTCATCATCTTTTTTTAAATTAGTTAGCCCCCAAGAATAGGCCACCAAATTAATACTTTCCGTTGTTCCAGAAGTAAAAATTATCTCTTTTGGTTTTTGACAATTAAGAAAATTAGCCACTATCTTTCTACTTGTCTCAAAAGCCTCAGTTGCTATTTCTGAATATTTATATACCCCACGATTAATTGTTCCATAATCACTACTATAAAACTTATTAGTTCTATCTATAACCACTTGGGGTTTGTGTGTTGTCGCGGCATTATCTAAGTAAGCAAATCGCTTACCATTAACTTGTTTGTCAAATATTGGAAAATCTTTTCTATTCATTTTTATATTTTTAAAAACCCATCAATAATTGCCTTTTCAGACTTTTTTCTACTTAAGCCTTTTGTCATTAAATAAAAAATCATATCTTCACTTACTTTGGTCACCCACGCACTATGCCCAACTGCAACATCATTTTCCTCAATCTCCAAACCAGGAATTGGCTTAGCAACTGCATTATCAAAAACCAGAAACTCAGCCTTAAATCTACCATCGCTTCCTTTTGCGCCATTTAATACCTTAATCAAGCCTCTCACCTCAACCCTTGAATTGTTTCTTAACACTCCCTTAATCCAGACATTACTTTTAGCTTTAAGTCCAACATGGGTTACGATAGTAGAAATATCAAATTCATCCTCGTCCTTGCCGTCCAAAACTCCATAATAATCGAAACTACTATCATCACCACTAATTTCGATTTCTACATTTTTCTTACCAGGCAATATCTCTTCCCTTATGCTTTTTTCTTCATTATTACCAAGTATCAAATTATGATTCATTAGCCTATTGACCCCTCCATCTCGAGCTCGATTAAGCGATTCAACTCCACAGCGTATTCCAAAGGTAATTTTTTAACCACAGGCTCAACAAATCCTCGCACGACCATTGCCATCGCCTCAGCTTCTGTTAATCCCCGAGATTGTAAGTAAAAAAGCATTTCTTCAGAAATCCTTCCCACTGTCGCTTCATGTCCAACCGAAACCTGATCTTCAAAAACCTCCATCGTTGGTACAGTATCGGACTTCGAAATATCATCAAGCATCAGTGCATCACATTGTACATGGGCCTTAGAGTTTATAGCCCCTTTAGCAACCCTGAGTAAGCCCCTGTAAACCGTTTCTCCTCCACCAAAGACTATAGACTTAGATACCACAGTCGATGTTGTGTCTGGAGCCCCATGAAAAACCTTGGCACCAGTATCTTTATACTGATTTGGGCCACCAACAGCGATATTCAAATGATCAGCTCTAGCTCCCCTGCCAATTAACATTGACGCTGGATACAACATTGTTACGCCTGACCCCATAGAACCTCCCACCCACTCAACAAATCCACCCTCTTCGACAATTGCTCTTTTAGTATTGAGGTTATAAACATCTGTGGACCAATTCTGAACCGTCGTATACCTAACATGCGCATTCTTCTTCACAAAAATCTCAACAACCGCACTATGCATCGAGGTCGAAGAATATTTCGGTGCCGTACATCCCTCAATATAGTGCACACTACTACCTTCTTCGGCCACAATTAAAGTGTGCTCAAATTGACCATAATTTTTTGCATTCATCCTAAAATAAGTCTGGAGAGGTAAATCAACTTTTACCCCAGCAGGCACATAAACAAAACTTCCCCCGCTCCACACTGCCCCATGTAATGAAGCAAATTTATGATCAGCTATAGACACACACCTAGTCATAAAATATTCCTTTAGTATTTCTGGATATTTCTGAATTGCTGTATCCGTATCACAAAAAATCACACCTTGTTTAGAATACTTTTCCATCAAACTTTGATAAAAACCCTCTGACTCATATTGACCAACTACACCTGCCAAAAATTTTCGTTCAGCTTGGGGAATTCCTAATTTTTCAAACGTGGTTTTGACATCTTTTGGTACATCCTTCCAACTTTCGTATTTACCATAATCAGATTTAAGATAAAAAGTAATTTCGTCAAAATCAAGTTTAGACAAATCTGCGCCCCAAGTAGGCATCGGCTTTTTCAAAAAAATCTCAAAAGCTGCCAATCTCTTCTCACGCATCCAATCGGGCTCATTTTTTTCTTTCGAAATAAGCTCAACTATCTCACGACTAATACCCTTACTTGGCCTGACAACAGACCTTTCCTTGTTTGCTGAAACTTCAGATTGATCGATTCCAACTACGCTTTGCATAATTAAACCCCTGCCTCTCGAAAGTTAACATATCCCTCTTTTTCTAATTTTTTAACAATTTCTCGCCCACCAACCGTGCGCAACCTAGATTCAACGAATACTCCAACTTTATCTGGCTTCAAAAACTTCAAAATTCTTTCGTAATGCGTAATTACAATCACACCAATTTTTCTCGTTTTTACCATTTCAGAAACTGCTTTTGCCAAAAAAGCTACAGAATCAATATCTAATCCAGAATCCAACTCGTCCAGAATCACAAATTCAGGCTCAAGAACTAATAATTGCAACACCTCAAGTTTCTTTTTTTCTCCGCCTGAGAACCCAACATTTAGTTCCCTAGAGGCAAATTTACTATCAATTCCAACTTGCTCCATTTTTTCGCTTAATAGTTTGCCAAATTCACCAAACCCCATTTTTTTACCCTTATTTTTCGCCAAATAAGCCATTCTCAAAAAAGACGCCACAGTTACCCCAGCCACTTCAACAGGATGCTGAAAACTCACAAATAGTCCTTTTTTTGCTCTCTCATCAGGTTTTAGTTTTAACAAGTCAACACCGTTTAATAACACCTGACCACTTTCAACGATATATTTAGGAGAACCAGCAACCGCCATAGCCAGCGATGACTTTCCAGAACCATTAGGGCCCATAAATGCTAATACCTCTCCCTGCTTAACCGTCAAATCAAGCCCATTAACCACCCTTTTCCCTGCAACAGATACTGACAGATTTTTAATTGCTAAACCTTTCATAATTCTTTTTTAAAATATTTTTACAATATGAAAAAATAACTAAATCGAAAAACTCCTTCCACAACCGCAGTAGCTTTTTGCAGATAAGTTTTTCACAATCAAAACATTAGTATTAACATCATCAACATCAATACTCATTCTAGGCGCAATCTTTTCAGTCTCCTCGTCAATTGAGAATTTCAAACCCTCAACCCCTATATTGGCTTCACCATCATCAGACACAGAAGTTTTTAACACATACCCACAACAACCTTCTATTGCCACAATTTTCAGCACCCCATTACCAATAATTTCGCCAACTTTTTCTTTATTTAATAATTTAATCATTTTTTTGCAATTTCAAGAGTTTTTTTAATAAGTAAATAGTCATGTTCTGGTAATCGATGAACATTACCTTGAAATGCTAGTTTCCAATGTTCTTTTGGCCATTTTTTTGTATATTCCATGTTCTGTCCAACCACATCCGATCTTACAAAATCGCTTGAGTCAAGTATTACCTCTGGTTTGATCTTAAACCTAAAAGGATATACTTCATCCGGCTTATCTGAAAGCCAAATTTTCTTCGAATCTTCATAAAACGCGCTCACTACCTTAGCCGTACCACCGAAACAACCAATTTTGGTCATATAAAAAACAATTTTATCTCCAACATTAACCTCGATAGCTTTTTTCCTATGTCGCGACTTCATCCCAGCCAACTCAAAACCTAAATTACGAGAAATTTCAAAATTTTCTGGGCTCGATACGAGCATCCAATAATTCATATCAAGCTATTTTAAACAATTAGCCTGACTTGTCAAAAAAAAATTAAACAAAACTTCCCAAATCTTCCCAAGCTATTGTTGCCATACCAAGTACTTCTTCAGGTGCAAGCTCTTTAGGATCATCTTTAACAAAAGCCTTTGGTTTTAAAAACAAATTCCCTGCCGTTTGATACTTCAAATAAACCCGTCCGCCTTTTCTTAATCCCACTGAAATAACAAAGACCCCATCTTCTCCAACTTCTCCAACCAAAAAGTCTTCCAAGGCCATTAACCTTCTCTCTCCTAGCCTGCCAAAATCAGGAGCAACTAAAGCTCTAGACATCAAGTCATCGTCCTCAGTATTTAGCAAAAAATCTGAGATATCAACTTTATATTTTTCTGATTTTTTAGCTTTTGATTGCGCTTGCATACACTTAATTATAACTTTTTATAGAGCCAAGCTCATTTGAGTATCATTCGTTGACGTTGGTAAATATTTTTCCAAATCAACCGCAAATTCTTTTATCACTCCACCCAAGTCTGGATATTTTAACCTGCCATTATTCATTGCATAATCAAAAATTTCCCTCGTAATTCTTACGTCTTCGAGGCAATATTCCGCCAATTTCTCCAACTTACCCTCTCGAAAATATCTAACCGCATCCAAACCATCCCCAATCTTACCTCTATTTAATGTCGCCTTGGCCAAATTATCTAGCTTTAGCCTAAAACCCAATATATCTTTAACAATTTCTAACAAATCAATGGTCGGAAATTTTTTGAGGTCACCGCGATAATAAGGCGCAAGTACCTCATAATCAAAACTCTTAATATTGTATCCAATTAACAAATCAGCTGATTCAAGTAGTGGCCACATCTTTCCCAAATCCTTTTCAAAATATCCAAAATATTCGTTAGTTTCAGAATCGTGCAAACCAACATAAGAAATTCCTAGTTTCTTAGTTTCATTCCCAACCTCCTGAAAAATATTCTTTGTCTCAACATCCAAAGTGATTTGTTTAGCCATATCTCTATTCTCCTGTCAAAAACTTCCCAGCCTCAAGTGCGGCCATACATCCCGCTCCAGATGCAGTTATCGCCTGTCTATATCGGTAGTCAGACACATCCCCAGCAATAAACACACCCTTGATCGAACTATTTACATAATCTGTAACCACCAAATAACCTTTTTCATTAATTTCTAGCTGGCCTTGAAAAATACCAGTATTAGGAGCATGTCCAATGGCTACAAATAAACCTTCAACTTTTAACTCGCTTTCTTCTTTTGTATTAGTATCAACTAATTTCAGCTCTGACAACATCTCTCCACCCATAACTTCCGACACTGTCTTATTGGTTAAAAATTCAATTTTAGGATTGTTTTTTGCCTTCTCAAGCATAATCTTTGATGCGCGAAACTCATCGCTCCTGTGAATAATTGTCACCTTGCTAGCAAACTTTGTTAAAAATGTCGCTTCTTCCATCGCTGAATCTCCCCCACCAACAACTGCAATCTCTTTGTTTCTAAAAAAGAATCCATCACAAGTTGCACAAGCAGAAACACCTTTACCCCAGTATTTTTCCTCGGAAGGAATACCCAACCATTTTGCATTGGATCCCGTCGCAACTATCACTGACTTTGCCTGAATTTCTACCTCGCCTACCCACAGTTTTTTTATTTCTCCGTTTAAATCCACTCTTGTAACATTTCCCGCAACAAACTCAGTTCCAAACTTTTCAGCTTGTTTCTTCATTTTATCCATTAGCTCCGGACCCATTATTCCTTCATCAAACCCTGGAAAGTTTTCAACTTCGCTTGTTATCATTAATTGCCCACCTGGAGTTTCACCCGAAACTACAACCGTTGTAAGTAGCGCTCTACTCGTATAAATTGCAGCCGTTAAACCTGCAGGGCCCGAACCAATTATCACAACATCTGAAACATTCATATTTATTTGTTTTATTTAATTACAAACCGCATATTTTCTGCACACTTGCCACAGCTATATTTAGTATTATAATGTGGGCGCTTTAAAGTTACCTTAACTAGCCCTCTAGAGAAAGTAATTTTGTGAAATAAAATTTTAAACTAAAATGAGATTCTTGCAAACCCTAATAATTCTATCTGTATTATTTTCAGGCCTAATTTACGCACCACAAATTTCTGCACAAACCAAAACACCAAGACTAAGCCCAACTTCGACCTCTAATCCAACTCAACCTACAATTGAAGCAACAACTCAAGCTCAGGAAGCAACAATCAGCTCTACGGTCAAACCATCTTCCGACCTTACTAATCCTGAGGTCTCCGAATCGCAGCTAAAAATTCTACTTGATCAAAATCCAATTACTTCACTATCTTGGAATAATTTTATCTCCTATGGAATCAGATCTATGGTCAATGATGGAGTTCCAACCAACACAATTGTCTTGGTCTTGATGCTACCAATTATTGCCGCAATTGCCGCCTTTTCAAGACAAGTCATTGGTTTTAAAAGTTTTGGTATTTATACCCCAACAGTAACAGCGGTTGCTTTTGTTGCTACAGGACTAAAGGTTGGCCTTGCCTTATTTATTGTCATTGTTTTAACCACAACTCTATCTAGATACGTTCTTCGCTATCTCAAAATTCTCTATTTACCCAGAACAGCACTAATTCTATTTTTTGTCTCAATGGCAATGTTTATTACTCTATTTTTTGGATCAATGCTCGATATTGTCAGAATCGAAACCATTTCAATCTTTCCTATTTTGATTCTTATTACTCTGACAGAAAACTTCGTTAACATTCAATTAGATAAAAACCTTAGGCAGGCAGCCGTAATAACAGCCGAAACGCTTGTTCTTGCAGTCATTGGGTTTTTGATAATGCAGTGGAGCTATCTCCAAAAAATCGTACTAATTAATCCCGAACTAACTTTCGTTGCAATTATTGCCTTTATAATTCTTATTGGCAGATGGACCGGACTAAGACTTGTCGAATATCTCCGCTTCAGAGAGGTTCTCAAGTATGGTAAAGAGTAAACATGTTCTAGGCATCAATGCCCGGAACCTTCTCTATATCGGACGCTACAACCGCATGCGCGCCCGTAAATTCGCCGACGAAAAACTCTTAACTAAACGAGTTCTGGTTAAAAACAACGTCGCCACACCCAAGCTTTACGCATCCTTTTACAAATTCAAAGACCTTGATGATTTTGACTGGGACAGTCTTCCACAAGACTTTGTCGTCAAACCTAACGCTGGATATGGTGGAGAAGGTATTCTTCTAGTTAGAAAATTCAAAAACGGTAAAGGAGAAACAACTGATCAAAACAACATAGATAGCGCCGGACTCAAAAGACATATTCAAGACATTCTTGACGGTAACTATTCCCTCAACCAAGTTCCTGATGCAGCTTTTATTGAAGAAAGAATAAGGCGTAGCAAAACTTTCAAAAAATATACTTGGCGTGGTGCACCAGACATTCGCGTTATAGTTTTTAACAAAGTGCCAGTAATGGCAATGTTGAGGCTTCCAACAGAAGAAAGTAATGGAACAGCTAATCTCCACGGTGGCGCAATCGGCGTCGGTATAGATATCGCAACAGGCGTTACAGTCCACGCTATTCGCTATGACCAACCAATCAAGTATGTTCCCGATACAAAAATCAAACTTAACGGCATCAAAGTTCCCCATTGGGAAGAAATACTTCGACTATCAGTTGAAGCTCAGGTTGCTTCCAAACTTGGATTTGCAGGGGTTGATATTATTCTCGATGAAAACAAAGGTCCTGTCGTTATCGAAATAAACGCCAGGCCAGGACTCTCCATTCAAAACGCAAACCGTGCTCCACTACTTAGACGACTCAAGCGTGTTGAAGATCTGGAAGTCACTTCAACTGAACGAGGTGTTGCACTCGCTAAAACAATTTTTTCCTCCTCTGTATCAGAAAAAATCAAACCCAATCGTACAATTTTAGATGCAGTCGAAGTGGTTAAAGTTGTCAGCTCAACTGGCAAAAGACTTGAAATCAAAGCTCGCATAGACACTGGCGCCAAATCTTCTTCAATCGACAGGCACTTAGCTCAAAATTTAGGAATATATCACTCAACCTTAATAACCAAAATAAAAGGCGTAAGATCAGCTCACGGCAGATCAAAAAGAGAATATGTTAGTCTGAAATTTTCAGTTGCTGGCAAGCTTATTACATCAAACGCCTCAGTCGCAGACAGGTCTCACTTAAAATATCCATTACTTATTGGACGTAGAGACATTCAAGGGTTCGTTGTCAAACCATTCATTCCAAAAATTCCCAAGCCAAATCATAGTTAAAACAAAAAAAGGTGGGAGGCAAGAAATTAATCCTACCACCCACCTCACACAACACGGCCAGATCACAAGCCTTAAACAGTAACCGTAAGGAGGCTAGCTCTGCGACAAAGCAGATACTTCTTTAAGTTCGTCTGTGATGAAATTTCTCCATCTCAAACAAAACTAAGGAAGCTAGGGGTGCTAAACCTAAAATGCCTTACAGTTTAGGTTAAGGTCGTGTAATCCGGTTAAGGATGAACCACTTCATCCAAGTAAAGGAAGTTACGCCCACCAGCTTCCTGGAAGCGGACTTCGATCGACTTCCCAGTCAGAACAGCCATGAGTTTCGCAACCTTTGCAACATTCTCCTGCTGCAGCTGCAAAACCCGAAGGTTCGTCGAATACTTCGGATTCACCGGCGTACTCTTCATTGCCAGCGATTCCCTACTACGACGGTCTGCCATTTCAGGCGAAATCGCCTTGAGCAAGTCAGACACAGGAATAGTGAAGCGAGGATGCCTCACAACAGTCATGTTGGGGTTTGCAGGCTGTCCGGCTTGGGGAACGCAGACAACGGCTTCACCCACATTCTTAGTTGAGGTTACGACCATCATGAGACACCCAGCAGAAGCAAAGGCCTGATAGGTCTCCGCCGCTCTCGTGTTTTCAGCCTTATCAGCCAACTCCACAAGAGTCCGCGCAGTGCTCGTCAACATGTTCGTCAACGGTGCCTCTCCGATTGTTATGTGCTCGTTATTGGAACTCAAACCAAAAATCTCTCCTCGACTTTTACATGTTTTCCTCTCAAAACATGTTTTGGATTATCAAGAAAAGACAATTGATTCCGTATCCCAAAAACGATTCTAAGAATTTTAGCACAATTTACAGTTAATACTCAAAATCTAATTAATAATTTATAAAACTTTTGCTTCGACAAAAACCTCGCCACTTGAAACGTCAACTCCGCCAAAATTGTCGACAACATAAAAGCTAAAAGAAAATAAGAAATAAAGTTAACTAAACCATTAGGTTTCAATAGTTCAAGCAATTCTCTTAATATCAATGTATGAGAAAGATAAATAATAAACGACCTCTCCCCAATCCAAATAAAGATTCGAGGAAATCCAAGCCAAAACTTTCTCCAAACCAAAGACGATAACATAAAACCAGTTGCAAAAATCAATACCGGAATTCTTGTAAATCTTGTTGCAGCAATAATATCCGCACCACCACCAACCAGTCTAAATGTATCAACCAATATAAAAACCAAACCAAAAACAACGAATCCAATTGCAGCAAACTTGATTAAATTATTTTTCTTTGACATCACTCCAGGTAAAAAATTAAGATAAATACCTAAAGCAAAGTAAAATATCCAAGATCCAAAAAACAAATATTGCTGCTGATCTCCCCATGAAAACCCTAATTTAATAATTTTTTCTGCCTCTAAACTTGTAAAGAAATATAAGACCGTCTGCAAGAAACCCAAAAATAAAATAATTCTCCATCTAAACTTTTTAATTAAAATTGCCATTAATGGAAATATCAAATATAAAGACACAATCATCGGCACAAAATACAAATGATAATCAGCCTTACCCATAAAAATAATCTTCCAAACCGAATAATGCTCTACATGACCCCGCTCTTCACTTAGTCTAATATAAAAATAAATAATTCCCGACCAAAATAAATACCAAGGCAATAATTTAACTACTCTTCTTCTAAAAAATTGCCTGTAATCTCGGCCAATATCCATATTTTTTATTCCAAGCCCATAACCGCTTAGTCCCACAAAAACAGGAACACAAAATCTTGTTAGTTGATCAATTACCAGCAAACTATTCCAGCCAATTCCATTTCTTGAAAAATACGAATAACTAAGACTTGTGGTATGAACAAGCACTACAGCAATTATTGCAACCGCCTTAATTACGTCAAGCTCAACTTGGCGATCACTTAATTTTTTTTCCATTAGCACTTTTTGTCTTTAATTTTCCGTTCATTCCGTAATCAACATACAACTCGTGCAAAGTAGCGATCAAGACTGGCCTAATTAGCTGAATTATTGTCCAATTAATTCCATTTTGAATCTCTTTTGGCGAATACATCGATAATACCAAAGCAGGCAGCGCAAAGGGTGAAACGGCAACCAAAGCAAATAAAAAACTTAAAGTCACAAGCATCCATCTTTTATGGGCAACTCTCCAACTTATTGCAACTGCTTTAATTGCATTTTGATTATCTACAACCGCCGCATATGTCGCAAAAACTAACCGAACGTGCACCAAAACCGCAAATGGCAAAATAATAATCCAAGTTAAAATATCACTATATCCATTTCTTGTTACCCAATAATCTAGTAAGGTTTTCAATGGCACAAACATTCCCCAAAAAATTATCGTAGTAATACCGTTTACTTCTAAATATCGCCTTAACCATTTAAAAGTCTGAGGCAAAATCTTTGCAGGTACCACTAATTCATTTTTGGCCAAAGCCTCGACCGCAAAGATAAGCGCCAAATTTCCTCCAACAATCGAAATCCAAGGCAAAACCAGTGCAACCCACGAAGCCCATATATTATCTTGGTCAGAAAAAGCCACACTTGAAACATCAAACAGCGCAAAGAGTCCAGCCAAAGCTAATAATCCAAAAGGGTCCTTCGCACAAAGCCTCAACCCTCTAATTACATACTCTCTCGCTTGAAAAACAACCTGCATAAAATACAATTATCTAATCTTTTCAATCAAACCAGTACTAACCAAATCGTTAATTATTTCTTCCCTACGATTATTATCAAAATAATATGTTTGAGTAAAATCAAAATGCATAACTGCTGGCGCCTTCGAAACATAACCCAATGTACTTAATTGTTCAAAGCTAAAATAATTTTTTGACAAAAAGTCTGAAATCGGATAATTCCACTCCTCCGCTCTTTTACCAAAGTTCGTATACCCTTTTTCAAAAACAATTACTTTTGGTCTTTTAATTGTCAGGTCGTTAATTATTCCCTCCTTAAATCTTCCAAAGGCCTCACTCTGTGGTAAAAACCAGTGATACTTAGATGGATTCTTTGCATTCAGATACAAAAGTTCATGAAAAGCAAATGGTCCAACCCAGACAAAATCATCCTTCGTGGTAATCCTGTTCAATATTGGTGCAACCTCAGGCCTGTCATAAATTAACGGCTGTTGTCCCATATATTTCAAATAAACTTTTTCTCCAAATTTATCTGCAAGCAAAAACAGTGCAAAAACCACATAAACCCAAACTATCACCATTACCACAGTTAATAATATTGTTTGTGAGTAACTAAACATTTTTTTGTTCAATTTTCTAACAATTTCAAAACTGGCCCAAGCTAGATTAAAAAATGTTAACGCAATAAAAACTGTCGCATGAAAATCTGTTTCTTTTATATTTAACGGCTCACTACGTGTGTTTGAAAAGATAACCACAAACACCACCATCGCTGCTATCCAAAATCTTTTCCTAACTATCAAGTAAATAACTATCAACAAATTACTTAAAACCAATGAAACATTAAATGGATATTCCAAATTCAAATCTTTGACCTGAATAAATAACCCATAAAACCCGTTTAAAGTCTGATATGCTGTTGAAACAGCATACCTAATCGGATTCGTCGATCGAACGCCAGCTACGTCAGGAAAATTATAAATATAGTAATTAAAGTTATAAAAATACTGTTGAAAATAAAACTCTTCATAAGAATTTGTCGCCAATAGATAAATTCCAAATATCAAATAAGGTAACCCCAAAACCACCAAAGCAATAAATATTTTTTTAATATCGAATCTTTTCTTTAATCCCAAAACATAAAGCACTAATACCAATGGATAAATTAAGGCAAAGATATAAATATAAGTAAGAGAAACAGAAAAGCTCAAAAAGGTCAAAATCGACACCAAAACAAGATCGGTTAATGTCCAAATCTTCTTATAAAAAGATTTTAATAAAATTAATCCGTACACTGGGATTATTAGATATGAAATTAATGTTTCCGACAAAAACATCTGCCCCCACCAGTATGTGGATCCCACAAGCATAAACAGCGAGTACCATAAATAAAATTTACTTTTTTCTACACCAAACCCGCGTCTGAATAATAAATAGGTGGCAATTATTGCTCCCCACATCTCAAAAGCAAACAACAACCTAAACCACACAAATGACTGTTGAGTAAAAAATGCATTGATTGCCGCCAAAAAATATGCTCCGATATTATGATGAGTAAAAAACCCAATATTAGGTAGTATTCCTTTGTTTATATAAAATCCACCCAAAATATTATCGTACTCGTCCGGAAAAGACTCGTGTAATGCATTAACTAATACTAGCGCCAAAAAGAACACAAAGACAAAAACAAGACCCTTGTTATCTAAAACAAATTTTTGAATTTTTTTTACCAAACCAAGTAAGTTATTTGTACGTTTAGACATTTTTTCGGCGTCTAACTTTGCTGTAAGAACTAGCAGCAGTCCTCCTTAAAGTTTGACGATTCTCTGGCTCTTTAAAAATATGCCATACGGCCGGAGCAACTGAAACAAAAATAATTATTCCAATAATTACAAGGAGATAGTTATCAATCCCTGGTATTTTACCTAAGAAAAACCCCAACAAAGTAACCCCAACTGCCCACAAAAATCCGCCAGTCAAATTATAAAGGAAAAAAGTTTTATAGTTCATATCGCCTATCCCTGCCACCACCGGAGCAAAGGTTCTGACAAATGGTATAAATCTAGCCAATATTATTGTCTTACCGCCATGCTTTTCATAAAATTCCTGCGCCTTAATCAAATGTTCCGGTTTGAAAAATTTTGATTCCTTTCTGGTAAATAATCTTTTTCCAAATCTCCTACCAGTCGAATAACCAACATTATCACCGATAACCGCTGATAAAAAAACAAAAAATAATAAAAAGTATATATTTATCAAACCTTTTGAAGCTAAAATTCCTACCGAAATTAACATAGAATCTCCAGGCAAGAAAAATCCAACCAGTAGCCCTGATTCCGCAAAAACAATCAGTGAAACTAACCCTATCCCAACGACATTACTTAGCGAAGGGTCAACTGACTCGATTATCGTTTTAATATCAAAAATTCCAAGTGCCATAGCGAAATGAATTCTACACTACCAAAACCAAAATTTACCACGACCAAAAAGCGGATAATATCTCATAAAAACCTTACCAACAATCAAATCTTTACTAATCGAACCAAATATTCGTGAATCAGTACTCTGCTTTTTATTTAATCCTTCAACAAAAATCTCACTGGGATTTACTCTGGCTACCATCTTTAATAATCTTCGATTACCATCTCTAGGATCACAAAAAACCACGTAATCTCCATACTTAACTGATCTCGACTTAAATACAAATAAATAATCTTTTGCCACAAAAGTTGGCATCATACTTTCTCCAGACACCTCAAATCTCATAAACAAAAATTGCCTGCTAAAAACTAAGAACCTGCCTTAATTTGGTCAAAAATACTTGCAATTTCATCAACAGACTTAACTAAGCGTTGAGCTGCATCGAGATGAACATGTTGTTTATTTTCTGAAACCAGCTTAGATGTTACCCAAACCTTTTCGTGCAACTCTGGAAACTTTTCTAAATGTTCTGGTTTGAAAAAATCAGTCCAAAGCACCAAAATTTCTTGTTTACATATTCTGGCATGCTCCTCTTTTGCCTCCACCATTCTTACAAAACTATTCATCTCCGCCTGTGACATTTCTTTCGGCAAAGCAAGAATTTTTTCTACCATTTTTAAAACAGTTGCGGCAGCTATTTGGGCTGGCTTTGGGTCATATACTCCACAAGGAACATCGCAATGAGCAAAAACTTTCTGAGAAGGTTTAAATATATTTATCATAATGACTTAATTATAAACCCATTTTATTCTGCTTTATAATCAACTAAATAAAAATAATTGTGCAGCTAAATAACAAACGCTTAAAAAAGTTTTTCCTTCGTCACAAAATATTAATTTTAATTATTATTCTAGGCTCAATATTGAGACTATTTAATGTAGGTAGCAACCCAATTTCTCCGTACTGGGACGAAGCATCAATTGGTTATAATGCCTATTCAATTTCCCAAACTGCAAAGGATGAATGGGGGAAGTTTTTACCACTAAGTTTTCAATCATTTGGCGAATACAAGCTTCCTGGACAAATTTATTTAACTGTTCCATTCACCATAATTTTTGGACTTAATAATTTTTCAATCAGACTACCTTCCGTATTAATGGGCATACTGGCTATTTATGCTATCTACCTGCTAGTTGCTAAACTAACAGAAAAAACTCATTCCAAAAGATCAAAAACCATTGCCCTATTTGCAGCGTTCTTACTCGCAACCTCTCCTTGGCATCTCCAATTCTCTAGAGCATCCTTCGAAGCCAACAGCGCGACTACCTTATACGCTTTTGGTATATATTTTCTACTCGCAAGCCTTACAAGGCCCTCCAAATTATTAATTTCAGCCATATTTTTCTCTCTGTCCTTCTACTTTTACTATCACACCAGAATTATTGTTCCAATAATCTTAACTTCTTTCGCTGTCATCTATTTCAAACCGTTAATCAAAAATTTTAAGTTCATAATAATTTCATTCTCATTGGGAATAATTTTCTGCCTACCAATTTTGCTAACTTTTATAAATCCACAATCTAATAACAGAGCTCTTCAAGTCAGCGTAATTAACCTTGAATCCCCCCAAACAAATCCGGACTTTGTTTCTGCTTATGAAAAATACCAATTTGCTCCCGTTCCTTCAAATCTCAAGGATAAACTTGCTTGGTCAGATGTTCTTTTTGGATACTACCTTAGACACCTAGACCCTAATTTTCTTTTTATTCACGGGGACAACCAAACCAGACACCACACATCAAACACCGGCCTGCTTTATTATTTCCAAATCCCCCTAATCTTGTTCTCCATCCTCTATCTAATCGCCAAAAAAACAAGGGAGCACATTTTTGCTCTCATTTTGGCATTTATTTTTCCAATATCGGCCATTTTTTCCGACCTAACACCTCACGCGCTCAGATCATCACTAGGTTCAATAAATCTAACAATCCTCTCTGCTTTTGGCATAATCTGGATTCAAAAACTGCCAAATTATCTCAAAAAAACAATTCCCATAATTATTACCCTTTCCATCGGCATGTATTTATATCAATATCATCTAGTCTCACCAAAACTAGACTCAATTGCGTGGGGATACGGACACAAAGAACTATTTTCTTATTTGGAAAAATATCCAAATGAATCAATAATCGTCACTGGCAGATACTGGAATCCATACATCTACTATCTTTACTACAAGCAATTTTCCCCAAGAGACTACCAAAATATCACTACGTCAAAAACTAAAATAAACAACTATTATTTTGCTGGCGCCGGCTGGGATGGAAAAGAAATAATATCTAACGAACTAATCAAAAAGACTCTCCAAACTCAAAAAACTTCAATTATTGTAACGAGTCCGACGGAAGATCCATCAATCACAATTAACAAAACTCACATTCACACAATTAACGACAAAGAAGGTAATCCAATATTTTTAATCTACAAAATTAGTCTCTAAAATCCCCAAACCTTAGCAACCTTATCCCAAAAACTCATCTCGTACGCTCCACCACAAACCTCAGCCAAAGATGAACCATTCAACTCTTCACTTTTATTAGAAAGTTGAGCATTCAATTGGTTAAATTTTTCTTTACCAACTGTAAGACTGCCTGAATTTTCGTTATCTAAAACAATAATTAAAGTGTCATTATTATTAATTTCAGTTAACTCAAAATTATTAACCTTATTTCCATTAATGTAATAACTCGACTTATCCTGCTTACTAAGCGGGTAAAGTTTTTCATCAAACTCAATACCATTAATTGTAGTTTTAACTCCCAAATAAAGCATCAAGTCTCCCCAAACTACACCAGAATCGTGAATGTGTGCAACATCACCAACCCCATCGTGCAAGTGCACCCTATCTCCAAAATGCTTTTGTGTGTGGTAATCAGAAAAACAAGGTTTAACATGCATATATTTCTCTCCAGAAAAATCTAGTTTTTCATTTCTCACGAACACGCCAAAATTAGCATGAATATGTGTCAGGTCTTCTTCTGACAATCGCATCACAAGAAAACCAGTAACGGTAAGTATTGTTACTACAGCTCCTATATATACATACAAAAAAATCTTCATTGTCTACGATTTTACCAAAGCTGAAAATCTTTTGACCAATCACAAATATATCAATATAATACCTACCATATGACTCGTAGACTAATTATTGCTTTTGTTTTTCTCTTCTTACTTTTTAACAATATTTCCAATACCCAAGCTCACATTGGCGGGATTCCTTTTATTAACATCAATGACAAACCCACACTCGTTAATCAGCTTAATAACTACTCAGGAAGATTTGATATTCCTCAAGATGACTCTGCTGAAACATTTTTGGTTGGCCAGCCAGTTAAATTTGAGGTCATTCAAAAATTTCTTCAAATTCCAGAAGATGTATTTAAAAAATCTCAATTCAGGTGGAAGTTTGACGAAAACAAGACAGTCTACGAATCTGGGAGCTTAATTTCTTACTCATTTACAGAGCCAAAAACATATTTCTCCGTACTTGAAGTCAAAGGTCCAGACCAGGCCGATTTTCAACCTCTCAACACTCTTGGAATTAACGTTGTCTCCGACCTAAGCTATAAACTTCCAAAAATTACACTCAAAGTTGAAACAGATAACAATAAACCAAACAAACCAATTAAATATATTTCTGAAGTCGAAACTGATCCCACAGCTCAAATTACTAGCTACTCTTGGGACTTCGACGACGAACAAGTATCAACCGAAGCTAGTCCGATTCACAAATTTGCCGACGAAAACATCATCCACGGTGTTACTCTAAAAGTCACAGATACAAACGGATACACTAGTTACGCTGGTCTCCAAGTTTTTGAAAACGAAAATAAGTTAGAAATTACAAACATTAAACCAGGCGAACCAGAGGTACCAAATAATACTAACTTCAGTAACTCACCCTCAATCAATCCCGTTTTATTCATCATTCCTGTTTTTGTAATAATTGCCCTTGGCGTTTTTATCCTTAGACAGAAACGCCGTTAATAAAAAATGCTTCTCGTAAAAACCAAAATTCGTTATTATGTCCTAGTCAGTTCAGTTACTCTATCGGGATTAGTTTATGTCTTTGCGAGTCTCAATTATTCAGATAGCCTAATCACTATTAGATTGACACAAATTTACGCCCTACTTGCTATTCTTTATCTTTATTTAGCAATAATTGCCAGTCCTCTTTTTAGTGTCTTCCCCAACCTTTCATTTAGACCAACTTACATTCTAGCCAGACGCGCACTCGGAGTTTCGGCTTTTTGGTTTGCTTTTCTACACGCCAATATTGCGTTTTTTCTTCAACTACAAGGTTTTCAAGGTTTGGGATTTTTAAGTTCGAAGTATTTAATAGCTGTTAGTCTTAGCTTTTTTGCCCTAATCGTTCTGCTAACTATGACGCTTACTTCATTTGACAAGATAATAGCCAAACTCGGCAACAAAAAATGGAAAACAATCCACCGAGTCGTATATTTAGCAGGAATTGCTGTTTTAATTCACGCTTTAATGCTTGGAACCCAC
>CAYQLK010000021.1:0-8941 GCA_964418515.1 uncultured Gammaproteobacteria bacterium
GTGGGCCTGAGAGGACTCGAACCTCTGACCTCTACAATGTCAATGTAGCGCTCTAACCAACTGAGCTACAAGCCCCTAGTGCGTTAAGGGGCAACCAAGGTTTCCCCTTAATATTCCCTTTCCTTATTGGAAAGTTTTTGTCAGGCAGAGCCTGTCCAAAAACCAGATTAAGAAAATATTTTTTCAGCTTGGGTATTTTATTGAAATACTAGGTTTATCGCAATAGAGGGTAAATTAATGAAAAGTTAAAATCTAAAAAACCGCGGATGAGCCGTTAAGCTCCATTAGTTTATTTTGGTCGCCAGTCATTGCTCCTGCGATTCCGCCGAGCTGTTGTTTTCTCCTGTTAACTAGAGAGTAAGCTGATAACTCTGGTTTTTTGGAAAATAAACTTGCAAGCATTTTTATTAGCCTTGATCTTTCTTGAACATGTACTACGGCATCAGTGTTAACAGTTGAGTCGGTTTGGACAAGACCAGCTTCGGTTTTAGTGCTGGCAAGTTGGGCGGTTAAATCTTTAATTTCTGCGCCTAAATTTTGATTTTTGGATAATTCAGCTCTTATTGATGCGAGTCTGGTTGATTCTTGTGTTTCAGCTATTGCAGCGCTTTTGAGTGAGTCAAGTTCTACATCGCCACTAAGCTCTTCGTTGGTTGGTTTGTGGGTAAGAATTTCAGAATTTGGACGAGAAGGGGTAAACGACTCAGGCTGACGGTCGCGCTCTTGATTGACGGGCAGTCTGGAAAAATTAGCGTTATTTGTAGTCATTGTGACTAACTTACGAAAGAATTATAGCAGTATTAGTCGAATTTTCAATTTTTATTCGTATCTCAGAGCATCAATAGGATTGAGTTTGGCTGCTCGCCAAGCAGGCACTGATCCGAAAATAATACCAACACCAGCTGAAAATCCAAAAGCTAAAATAACGGACCACAACGGAACACTTGTCGAAAGGAATTGCGATAATCCAATTGAGCCTAAAAATCCTAGAGCAACTCCTGCCGATCCACCTATAAGTGAAAGTATCATGGCTTCAAGTAAAAATTGAGTCAAAATGTCAGCCGGAGTTGCGCCTAATGCCTTTCTTAGTCCAATTTCTCTGGTTCTTTCTGTGACTGAAACAAGCATTATGTTGCTGATGCCGATACCACCGACAAGGAGCGAGATGGCGGCTATACCGCCAAGCGCGTAGGTGATAAATGAAATGATTGAGAGAATACTAGACAATAACTGTTCCTGACTTTGGATAGTGAAATCGTCTTTATCTAGTTTGGTAAGTAAAATATCATTAATTTTTTGTTTAGTTTGTTCAACTGATTCTTGGCTTTTGGCGCTGACAAGTAGTGAGGAGATAGTATCGGTGCCAGTTTGTGTAAGATAGGTGTTTATTGGAATATAGGCTGTATTATCAGGGTCTTGTCCGGCGACTGATCCTAGTTTATCAGTAACCCCAATAATCGTGTATCTTGTGCTCCCTATAGTTATTTTTTTACCCAAAGGATTGATATCGGGAAAAAATTCATTAGCTAAAGTTGGTCCAAGGACGGCGATTTTCTTGGCTGCTCTATCCTCTGCTTCAGTGAATTTACGTCCTTTGACAATATCAAGTGAAGAAACGTCAAAACCATTGGTAGATATGGCAGTTAAAGTGATATTTTTGGATTTGTCTCCGAATCGTGCAACGGCAAAGGTATCTTGAGAAGCAACAACCTGATCAAAACTTCGCCCTTCTTCTCTTTTAAGTCTGTCAATTATTTCTCTATCAAACTTGCTGACATTGCCAATTGGCGGGCCGCTTGAGACCCCGCCAGTTCCTGGCAGAATAAAAATTGAAGTTGTACCGAGATTTTCAAATTGTTTGTTGATGTAGTTTTGTATTCCTGAACCAATACTAACAAGCAAAATAATTGCAAAAACTCCGATAATTATTCCTAACATTGTCAAAAAGGATCTGGCCTTGTTAATAATAATCGCCTTGGTTGAGACTTGAATGGTCGATGCGAAGTTCATTTTATTTGTCTTTTAGGATTTTGCCGTCTTTTATGGTGATGGTTCTGTCAAAAAATTTAGACATTGATGGGTCGTGGGTGACCACAATGATTGTTCGTCCTTTGTTGTGTAGGTTTTTTATCAATTCTAAAATTGTCGCACCTGATTTCGAATCAAGATTTCCTGTGGGTTCGTCGGCGAGCAAAATATCTGGATCATTAGCAAGAGCTCTGGCAAACGCGACACGTTGTTGTTGCCCGCCAGAAAGCTGGCCAGGAGTGTTTTTTAGTCTTTCACCAAGACCGACCTCAGTTAGGATTTCTATTGCTTTTTCGGTTTGGTTGCCGGTAAAGGTTCGGGAATAAGTTAAGGGCAGTTTAACATTATCAATGGCACTTGTTCTGGGTAGTAAGTTGAATTGCTGAAACACAAAACCAATAGTTTTGTTGCGAATATAGGCGGTTTGGGTTTCTGAGTAGTGTTCAATGTTTTTTCCACTAACGATGACTTGCCCAGAAGAGGGTTTGTCGAGCAATCCAATTATATGCATAAGGGTCGATTTGCCAGAGCCTGATGGTCCGACGATGCCGACTAGTTCTCCTTGGTGGATTTTTAAGCTCACATTGTCTAAGGCTTTTATAATGATTTCCTCATTGTTAGCTTTGGAATCGTTTTTACCTTTTTTTGCTTCAGGTTTGTAAATCCTTGAAACGTTTTTGAGCTCGATTATTGTGTTAGTTGATTTTGACGCGGGCATTGTCGGTGAGATTTTGGTTAGTAACGCTAACAATGTCGTTTTCGGCAAGTCCAGAGGTTATTTCGGTTTCAAAGTCGGATTCTAGTCCAGTAGTAACTGGAGTTTTAAATGCTTTTTTGTTCTTAATTTGATAGACGTATTTTTTGTCTCCGTCTTCAATAATTGCTGAGGTTGAGACATTGAGTACATTTGATTGTCTTTTTTGGATAATTGAAGCTTGTCCGTTTTGGTCCAAATAAACAACCCTGCCTGAAGTATTAAAAGCGATTTTTATTAAATAAACTTCAATTCCGTTAGCATTTTTGGTTTTGGAGGGTGCTATTTCGGTGACTGTACCAAGAAACTTTTCGTCTGGATAGGCATCAAGAATTATTTCTGTTTTTTGGCTAGCTATAATTTTGACAATATCGACATCGTCAATTTCGGCCGTGAATTCTGGATTATCGCTGGTTTGGATTGTAAGAACTGTTTGAGTGGCTGTAGCAGTTTCGCCGACTTTTTTGCTAACCGAAGTGACAATTCCTGTGATTGGAGAATAAATACTTGTTTTGGCTAAGTTGGTTCTGGCGTCAGCAACAAGGCTTTCGGCTTGTTGAAGTGGAATATCAACTTGTTTGCGGTCGAGTTTGCTTTGGTCAGACAGAGGCTTATCTTTTTGTGAGAGATCATATTCATTAAGTAATGAGTAAGAAAGATTAAAATCTTTTAGGGCTCTGTCGTAGGCGTTTCTGTAGACACTGCTGTCAATGGAAGCAAGCCTTGTGCCTTTCGTGATTTTGTCTCCAGCTTTGAATGGTTGATAGGTTATTTTGCCTGTTAGTTCAAAAGAGGCTGAAAAACTGGTTCCGGCGCTGACTTTGCCATCGGCAGTTATTTCCTGAGTTACGTCAGAAATTTTAACTTTCTCAGCGTCAATTTCTGTAACCTTTGGTTTGAGTGAGTTATACGCAAAAAAGCCCACAACAATAACCACAATTAAAATTAAGATTTTTTTAAATGTTATTAATTTAAATATTTTCATTTGCTTAAATTGTTCTCTGTTTCAACAATTGGCAGATTATAAGTCGGATAATTATAGTCTAATTCACTACTGTTTTTTTTGAAGGTTGTTATTTCGTCAGCAAAAGGGGTTTGTTTGGTCTCTTGGCTAAATGAAATCGATATGTCTGGCTCTGGAATATTATCGGTCTGAATAGTCGATTTTTCTGACGTATCCTTTTTGGGAATAAGCAAAGCTACGATAATTAAAATTATTGCCACTAACAGCAAAGCGAATAACAAATAGACTGATTTGGGAAGATTTTTAGGGATTTTAAAGCTATTTTTGGTTGGGTTGGAATTTGGTTTAGAGCTTGCGGTTTTGTTCTCAGCAGAATTACTATTTAGTTCTGTTGGCGATTGTTTATCGGTTTTAAATTGAGTTTTTGTGCTAGTTGGTGGAAGCAAATCTGGGTTCATAGAGTGTTGTTGATTTCGTTTAGGTAACTGGCAGTTTTGTTAATGTTTTCTATTGCTGTTTTAGCGTTTTTGACGATTTGGCTATTAGCCTGATTACCACCTGAGAGTTTGTTGACTTGAGGAATAAGTTCAAAGTTTTGTTTGATAAGCAAGTTAGTATTGTCGACCTTTTCGATAATTTGCGCCCGCCAAATTTCCTGTCTTGGGTCTGGATTAGAAACGTTATTGTTTATATAGGTAAACAGTTTGGCAAGCAATACTTTGGAGTTGTCTTGGAATTTGGCAATTCTGGCTGAACTGGCGACAAGTCTGAGTTGATTAACTTTAAGTAAGATTGGTTCGTGTGATTTGTGATAGGTGTTGATTGTAGCCTGAATAGTTTTTAGGTCAGTCTGATTGTTGTTTATGACTGATTTTTGGTCGATGTACCATTGGTTGACAGAACTAAGTGTCGTATTAAAAAAACTCATTGTTTCTTGTGGAACAACATTTGAGGCAACAACCTCGGTTTGTAAAAAATTATTGTACGCAATCATTGTGTCACCAATCGTTAAGTAAGTTGTTTTGGTAGTTTCAATAAGATTGGTTAGGTTTTGAAGTGATGCGTCTTTTTTGTAAGCTGCTTTGGCCGTAGTTAGTTTGTTTAACTCTGTTTGATATCTACTGTAGTTGAAAAGATAGTCTTGGTAAGGAGTATTTTCGGCTTGAGCCAGAGCTATTTGGTGAGGGAAAATACTAAATATTAACGCAATTACTAAAATCAGTGGAAAAATTTTGATAGTCATTTAAAAAACATTTTTTTTGCTATTTAATTTTACCTCAAAATTGTCTAGAAAACGTGCTCAATCTAGGCTGGTAGGATTAACTTAATGTGGGCGAGAGAGGACTCGAACCTCCAAGGATTTGACTCCACAAGCCCCTCAAGCCTGCGCGTCTACCAATTTCGCCACTCGCCCGTATTTGTTAGTAGCCCGAGCGATTTTAGCAAATCGAAGGTGAAATTGCTATGAAAAAGGAGAGCTCTTATTGGGAGCTCTCCTATGGGTTGTGCCGCGATTTTTAGGTCGCAGGCGCGGCGACTGGAAGTTTGTAAACGATCCAGTCGACGGGATTGTCGGGGTTGAAGTAGCTGGCGAAGATCATTTCGCCCTGTTCGGTATCGCGCTGTTCGGTGTTGCGCCACCTATTGATGGCGGCGATGCAGCTGGCACTGATGCCGAGGTTGGGATTGAGAATCACTTCTCGGACGATGAGCTTGGTCGGTTCGAGGCTGAGTCGGTATGCGATTCCCATGTAGGGAATCATATTGACTGCTTCTTGGCCGACGAGTTCTTCGCCTGTGGCCAGCGTAATCTTGATTGCCATCTTGCCGCTGGCGACTTCGCTGGCGATTCTGGTACGCTCTTTGATCAAATACTGGATTTCGGTTGATTCCGTCCAGTCGTACTGCCTCCCCATCACGCTGATTGGCTTGGTCGCAAAGGATACAATCATCACGTAGTCCTACTCCAATGAAAATGTGCTTTTCTCAATTACTTGAGGTAAATATTATACTATAGGTCGTATATTTATTTCAAGTTATTTTAAAGAATCTATATTTTGGTAGAATTTTGCAGTTGTTAAATTTTGAGTTTAGTAAGGGCGAGTGGCGAAATTGGTAGACGCGCAGTGTTCAGAACGCTGTGGGTATTACACTCTTGGAGGTTCAAATCCTCTCTCGCCCACAAAAATAAAAAAAAGAAACCGCAGAAGAAATTGTATTTTTCGTCTGCGGTTTTTGTAGGGTTTTCAGATGAGCCTAGCAATGGCTCTTTGAATGTTTTCCTCTGCTTCCTCTTCGTAGAGGTCGCGGAAGAAAGGAGTCTTGAAGATGGGACGTTCGAAGCCTCGAAGTGCTGCAGCGCGTCCTTCGCCGTACTTTTCGCGAGGTACGAACCCGAATTCGAGCGCGATTTGGCTGTCGTAGCGATCGAATACTGCTTCTGGCTGGCCAAGAATGGCCATATCTATGTCCAACACGAACGGCTGGTCTGGGTCGTTGGTGATCACGCGGTGGCGCTTGGTCGCCAGGATGTGTGCAACGACCTTGAGTGCAAGACCTGATGTTCCGCCACAGCTGATCAAACACTGCATGGCCATTTCAGCACTCTGCTCTTCGTTGTCCGCCTTCTGAGGAACGTATATTACGTCGTGGAACCAGAGCGCAAGTTCTGCTGCCAGCGGGTCTTGAATCAGATTTTTGACCCTATCGAATTCCTGAAGGCAGTGCAGAATGTGTGTCAGATTGTGGTAGGCGCGCCTGCCATCTTCGTAGTGGCTGACGAGTGCGATGAAATGAGTTTGGGTTTTTGAGAAGCCGGCAGCTTCCCAGAGGTTGGACCATCGGTCAATGAGTGGCATCCGTACTCCTGTTTGTGTGAAAGAACTTCGCAGTATTATACTATGGGTCTTTTCACGTGTAAATATGCAACTTTAGCTACGATTGATTGACAAAGAGTAGGCTTTTTGGGAAACTAATTGTGTGGGGTTAAAAAATTGGGCAGCAGTCTTTATTTCCCTGATTTTCCCCTATACAAATGATGAAAAAACTGCTCCTTGCTGTTGGTTGGCTTACAGTCACACCAATATTTTTGTTCTATTTGATTATTACCGCGAACAAAGTTTCTCACACGAAACATTTTAGTCGGGCTGTAGAATCGTCTGTAAAAGTTGTAGCGACTGAATCTCCATATCGAATGTTTTCTGCACTTCCTGAACAAGTAGAGTTAATTAGTAATTCTATAGAATCTGAAGATGCTAGGTCTTTAATTATCACTAATTGGTTAACCGCATATAAGGCTCCGCTAGCTCCATATGGCGATGTTTTTGTTAAGGCTGCTGACAAATATGGTCTTGATTGGCGGTTGTTGCCAGCGATTTCCATGAAAGAATCCGGTGGCGGTAGAGCAATTCCAGTTGATTCTTATAATGCTTGGGGCTGGGGTATTTATGGTGATCAGGTACTAAGGTTTGATAGTTGGGAAGATGGAATTTATGGCGTGGCAGCTGGACTTAAGAAAAGTTATCTGGATCAAGGTTTAACAACACCAGAGCAAATAATGGCAAAATACACTCCCCCATCACTTGAAATTGGCGGACCTTGGGCTCAAGGCGTACAAAGATATTTTGCTGAATTGTCCGAGACCGAGTGATAGTTTAGGTAAATAATCCAATAAATGTAAAATAGTTAGATATGGATAGAGTAAAGTTTGCTGCTGTTTCGGTAGCGACTAGGATGACGACAAAAATTATTGGTGTAACCAGAAAAGGCAAAGGTCAAGCAGCACCTGGATTGGTTGCTTTAAAGCTCGACCCAGAGCTTATAAAACGTGCCCATAAATATTTTGAAAGAAGTGTATTTGTAACGGGAACAAACGGTAAGACTACGACCACCAAGTTATTAACCTTAGCTATAAGAAAATCGGGACAAAAAGTTATTTCAAATGAAACTGGTTCTAATTTAGAGAGAGGTTTGGCAGCCTCAATTGCTAATTATTTGTCAGGATTTGGAAAAATTGGTTCCACAATGGCTGTTTGGGAAACTGACGAGTCCGCTTTTGCCAAAATGATGCCAGATTTAAACGCTGATGTGGTGGTTTTACTTAATTTGTTTAGGGATCAACTTGATAGATACGGCGAGATTGACTCGACAGCTAAAAAAATCTATGAAGCGATTAAAAAAAAGAAGCACTTAAGGTTGGTTGTTAACGCTGACGATCCGTATATGGTTGCAATTGCAAAGAACTTTGAAAATGTTACTTATTTTGCCGTTAAGACCAAAACGCCAACAAACACACAAAAGTTAACTAAAGATGCTATCACTTGCCCATATTGTTTTGGTGAGCTGGTCTTTAAGAGTCCACTATATTCTCATTTGGGAGAATTTCAATGTCAAAATTGTAAGTTTGGCAGTCCAAAAGCCGAGTATGAAATTATGGACTTTGACAAGAGTTTTATTTATGTAAAACGAGGTAAAAACATTATTAAACTACCAAGAATTAGTGGTGGGTTTTATAATATTTACAATGAGTTAGCGGCTTTTGCGGCTGCGGAGCTATTAGATGTTAAGGTTAACGATTTTGTGATTGCTGCTAAGGAATTTAAGGTGCCATTTGGTAGATACGAAAAAATGAGTTTTGGTGGGAAAGAAATTACGACGGTTTTAGTTAAAAACCCAACAGGGATGTCACAGGCTCTGCAGGCGATTGTTGAAGAGAACAAAAATAATACTTTGGTTTTGGGACTTAACTCTAAAATCGCTGACGGACGTGATACTTCTTGGATTTGGGATGTCGATTTTGAAGATTATATTTTAAGGTCTAAGACTTTTACGTTTGTAGTAACCGGACAAAGAAAATGGGATATAGCACTAAGGATTAAATCAGCAGGTGTATTGCCAGAGCGAATCATTGTCGTTGATAGTTATAAACGTGCTTTAGAAAAAGCCACAAAGTCGAATTCAGATGCTGTTTATTATTTACCTACGTACACAGCCTTAATGGAGTCGATGGAAGTTTTTGATAAAACAAAAAAATGATTCTTTATAAAAGTTTAAAAATTATGAAAAAAATAAGTGCTCGCTAAAATTCGCTAAAATTCTGTCTCTGACAAATTTTATCTCAGTTTTAGCTACGCTTTCTTTTTTCCAACCCTTAATTATTTATAAAAGTTTAAAGTTGGTTTAAAAAAATGAAAATA
>CAYQLK010000021.1:9041-15773 GCA_964418515.1 uncultured Gammaproteobacteria bacterium
AAAAAATGAAAATACGACTTGCTCATTTGTATGGAAGGATTATGAATACTTACGGTGATGATGGTAACTTGCTAGTTTTGTCTCGAAGACTAAAAACGCGCGGATTTGACGTTGGAATAGAAATGGTTGATGTTGGTTACAAATTAAAAGAAAATGAATTTGATTTTTATTTTTTTGGTGGAGGTCAGGATAATAATCAAAAGATTGCGGCAGTCGATTTGTTAAAAAATAAAAAGATACTTTATAAAGAGATAATTTCGCGCAACGTTCCACTTTTGGCTGTTTGTGGGGGCTATCAGTTGTTGGGGCAAAATTATGAATTTGGCAATGAAAAACTTGAAGGATTAAAAATATTTCCGGTTAGTACTAAAGCCGGAAATGTAAGGCTTGTTGGAAATATTGTAATTAAACCTAATCCAAGTTTTGGTTTAGAAAAAAAGATTGTCGGTTTTGAAAATCATTCGGGCTACACTACTCTGTCGAAAATTTCAGAGCCTTTTGGGGAAGTTGTATCTGGTCATGGTAATTACTTTAAATCTGCATCAGAGGGTTGTGTAGTAAATAATGCGATTGGTACATATCTGCATGGTCCGATTTTGGCTAAAAACCCGCATTTGGCGGATATGATAATTAAAAATATTTTGACTGTTAAGGGTTATAAAGGTGAGTTTATTAAGCTGGATGATGAAATTGAGTGGAGGGTTTGGGAAGATCAGCTTAAGGCTCGTAACGATTAAGGTCTAGGGTAATTGAGATGCTGGGGTTGATTCCTGAGGAACTGTAAGGTCGATGTAGTCTTCTGGGGGTAATGTTGAAAAAGTTCTGCGGTAGTTTTGAAAGGATAGATCTATCAGTGCGTTGTCGATTCTTGATTGGTTTGGGGAACTACCCTGAGTGAGTGTTATTACCAGTTTGTAAGGGAGATTTGTTAAAGTGTCCGCTAAAATTTCAAATTTTGCGTTGTAGAATTCTATTAGATAATCTTCTATTGTTTTGGTTATTGAAATTGCGAGGTCATTATCAATGTAGTCAGTTTTTAGCTGTGAAAGAAGTGTTTGAGTTTTTTGTTGATTGAGTTTTAGGGTATATCTTTGGAGTTCAATGTTTTCAAAAAGTGGTTGAATTTCTCCTGTATCAATAAGTTCAAAGGGGGGATTTTTGGCTAATAATGAACGAGTTTTTTGAACTTGTTCCTCTGTAATACCAACAACAGGATGCTCATTATTAGTTATATCGTTTTTGGTGGAAATATTTAATGCGGCTCGAATTGTTTTTGGGTTAATTTTGAGCCATTGGTTTCTGAGTTTGGCAAATTTTTCGTTTTCAAAACCACTATATTCATTAAGTTTGAAATAAGTCGATTGGTTGATATTTGATAACTCAAATGAGTAGATTTGTTTGGAAAATACTTGAGGATTGTTTCGATAATGAGTTTCAATTGTTACGTCTGCAATTAGTCGTTCATTGCGATTATTGAAGGGTGAAGTGTCATCTCCACCTATTTTAGTGTCTGTGTCTACTCTGGATTTGAATTTGGCTTTTATGATTCCGTAGCTAAAGCTTGTCGGATCAATTGTTTCGTTACGTAGTTGTGCAAAGGATAGCTCTTTAAATGTGTGAATATTCTTAACTGTAAGATCGATTGTGCCGTTTATTTCAAAGTCTTTGGCAAGCGAAAATTTGTATGCAATATCAGCAAGTTTGCGGATATCCGCTGTGGTAAGCATGTAAAAGTAAATACCTCCAAGAGAGAAAATAATTAGTACTAGAAAGATTATTAAAGAATGGTAGCGATGTGTTGATAACCAAGATTTGGTTTGTGATTGGGTTTTATCGGCAACTTGAAGTGTTAATTCTTTTATTGCGAGATCAACTTCTTTTGGTTGCCAGCCGGCTTTAATTAAAATTGATTTAATTGTTTCGTTTGAAGTGCCTTGGGCATATTGATTTTGGATGTATTGGGATAGTTTTGGTTCGATCATTATCTTTTGGGCAGCAAAGAATATTTTGAGTTACTTTTATTGATTTTACACTATCAACATTAGCTTTTTGTGGGCGAGAGAGGACTCGAACCTCCAAGGATTTAACTCCACACGCTCCTAAGGCGTGCGCGTCTACCAATTTCGCCACTCGCCCGGGCGCTTTAGGGAGACACTAGGGTTTCTCCCTAATATCCCTCTTCCAAAAGGAAAGTTTTTGCCAAGCTAAGCTTGTTCAAAAACCGTATTTTAGTATTTAGTTTTTAATGTGTGGGCACCGAGGGATTCGAACCCCCGACCCCCCCGGTGTAAACGGGGTGCTCTAACCAACTGAGCTAGGTGCCCTAAAGTTTCTAAAGGCGATTTTAACGAAAAAAAACTTGCTTTGCAAAAGAAAAAGGAGCCAGAGGTGCAAATATGCACATGGCTCCATGAATGGTTTGCGGTTTAGACCAAGGTCGGAACCCGAAGTGCGTCGTTGACTTCGTGAATAATCCGTAAGGCTGCAGCTCGTTGTTCAAGTGGTCCTTTTTGACTAAGGACAGGATCGCCGATAATGATCTTGTCTGCGCCGTCTTGGAACGCTTGAGTTGGGGTGACGGTTCGCCAGTTGTTGCCAGCGTCTGGATGCCAGTCTGGGCGGACCCCTGCGCAGTAGACTGCAAGTTTGGGGCTAATTCCGCGAGCTTTGAGTTCCTTGACTTCCCAACCCCCGATGATGACCGCGTCGGCGCCTGCTTCGGCTGCCATTTCAGCAAAGACGAAAACTTGTTCGAGTCTGGGGCGGTTGTAGATTCTCAGGCAGTCATTGTCGTCGAGTGAGGTGTTCACGGTTGAGACGACCACAAGGCAGGCACCTTTATTGGCAACCGCCGCTTGCAGACTCTTTAGTCCCGAGCTGGGGTTGACAGTGAAGGCTACGGGTTGGTGGACTTCGCCAAGAGTTTTGGCTGCTTCAGCGACAACTTTGGGCATGTCGCCGAGCTTGATGTCCAACAAAATCGGCGGGGTTTCCCCGTACCGAATCTGGTTGGTGTATGTCATGACTGCGGCAACACCTGTCATGGCCGAGATTTCCGCATCGACTTTGATGCTGAAGGTTTCCTCGGCTTTTCTGGTGTATAGGGCGTTGCAGAAATCACCAAGATGGTGATTCTGTCTAATACCGTGCGTCGAGAAGATGACTCTGCTTCTGTTAAAAGCAGGCATATTCCTAGCAGCGTAGCCAACTGACATTTGTCCCTCTCTTTTGTTTGATTGTTAGGTGCGATTTTGGTTGTTAAACCGAATGGAATTTTAACACAGATTCGTTAATATAAAAACTATAGGATGTTTGATGGTGAAAAATAATATGTGCCGAGGGTCAGAAGGAAAATCTTGTAAACAAAATTTTTGTTCTTCCCTCGTCACACTGCACTTTGTTTGTGTGCCGAGGGTCAGAATAGATTATTTACTTCGTTTATCCTCTTTTCTTCCCTCATCACACTTCACTTTGTTTGTGTGCCGAGGGTCAGAATCGAACTGACATGGCGCGTTTTTCAGACGCGTGCATTGACCAACTTTGCTACCTCGGCTCATTAATAACTTTAACAGAGACAAGGGGGATTTTAGCAGACTAATTGATTAAGCTTCAAGTTGAGGATTATTACTACTAACCTTGCTTTGGTTTGCGGTGCCTGTCTTGGATAAAGACGATTGTAACTACGAATACTAAGATTAGAACGCTGAGGATGCCGTAAGTTGCGATTTTTTGATTGTAACGGTAAACCATTGAAGCAAGTTCAATAAGAAGCATTGTAATCGATATGAACATTGAGCCAAAAAACGAGCCTGTAACAACTCGATATGAGCTTCGCTTGCGGCCAAGTGAAATAAATAATCCGGTTGCGATTACAAAAAGAGGAATATTGACTATCGCCGAAATAACTAGTTTGCGACTTTGATAAGGCAGGAGTTCTTCTTTTTCAAAAGCATCATTAGCTTCTGTGTATGTATTGTATTCAACACCATTATAAGTAAAGTTTTTTTCTGTTGGTTGAGGTTGTTCGATTGGGAAGTTAACATTGCCTGATCGGTCAAGAGTTTGAGGTTTTAACCTTTCGTAGCTTGGCCGAATTGGTTGTGTGCCGTTGTAAAGACTATTTAAGTCTTTTATAAAAAATTGGGCAAAATATAATAGACAAATAGCGAGTAAAAAGGAAACTAATATTCCTACTGCTGAAAAATCACTTGTTTTTGCGGACTCTTTTTCCATTTCGTTTAAGTATAGTTTTATATTCGAACAATTGATGGGCTTTGTCAATATTGCTATGGGTTGAAAATAAAAAAAGGCAGGTGGATACTCATTTGTAAGATGAATATCCCCTGCCTTGTTGTGGGTTGTAGTACTAGTAACCCTGAAGCTTGGAGACGCGAACTGTGGCGTCAGCAAGACGGGTAGCGTACCCCCATTCGTTGTCGTACCAGCTGATGATTTTGACCATTCGGCCGACGACTTTAGTGTCAGCTGAGCTGAAAACTGAAGACAGGTCGCAGCCGATGAAGTCGGATGACACCAGCTTCTTGTCTGTGACCCCAAGGATGCCCTGAAGCGGTCCGTTGGCTGCTGTCAGCATGGCTTCGCGGATGTCGCCAGCAGATGTTTCGACTTTGAGGTAGGCTGTGAAGTCAATGACCGAGACTGTTGGGGTTGGAACCCTAAAGGCAATGCCTGTGAACTTGCCCTTCAGGCTCGGAATGACGATTTCGACGGCTTTGGCTGCACCAGTATCAGCTGGTACGATGTTGGCCGAGCCGTCCCTGCCATCACGAAGGTCGTTTTTGGGACTGTCGGTCAGGCTTTGGCTGCCGGTTTTGGAGTGGATTGTGGTCAGAATGCCAGCTTCAATCCCAAAGGTCTGTTCAAGGACCAAAGCCAGAGGGCTAAGCCCGTTGGTGGTGCAGCTGGCGTTGCTGATGATGTTGTGCTCCGGACGGAGCAAGTGGTCGTTGACGCCGAGGACGATGGTGATGTCTTCGTTCTTGGCCGGCGCGGAGATGAGCACCTTTTTGGCGCCGCCGCCGTCGATGTGACCGCGAGCGAGGTTGGCGTCCGTGAAGAAGCCAGAGGCTTCGATGACGATGTCCACGCCGAATTTGTACCACGGAATTTCTGATGGGTTGCGGTAGTTGAGGACGGCAATGTTTCGTCTGTCAATGCTGATTGCGCCCTTGTCGCGCTCAACTGATTCGTTCCAGCTGATTTCGCCGGGATAGTCGCGGTAGATGCTGTCGAATTCGAGGTAATGAGAGAGGATGCTTGGCTGGTAAAGATCGTTTATTGCAACGACCTCAACGACCCCTTTGTATTTTGCTTCAAGCACGCGCAGAGTGAGTCTGCCGATGCGTCCGAAGCCGTTGATACCTACCTTGACAGGTGCTGACATTTTTGACTTACCTTCCTTATGTTTAGTTTAAGGTTCTGCCTTAATTGGCAGGGCGGATTTTAGCTATAAATATTTGTTTAGTCAACTACTACAGGATATTTTTTAGCCGTCTTGCGCCTAAGGAGTGATGCGGGGTAAAATTGGCAGGCTTAAGTTTGTAAATTTGCGGGGGTAGTACAGTGGTAGTATGCGTCCTTGCCAAGGACGAGGTCGCGGGTTCGAATCCCGTCCCCCGCTCAAAAGTAGTTTATTTTAATCTGGTATTCGTTTTTGTTTGGATACTTTACCGTAATTTCATTAGTTGAATTATTTATTTCCGTTTTTAGTTGAAACATTCTGTTGTTGTGAACAAATTGGAACATTCTATTAAATGACTGCTCGTGAGACAGTAACGATTTCGGAATATAGAGGTCAGCATAAATTTGATCCTGGTTATTTAATTTATTCGAGTTGATGGTTATAAATAAATTCTGGTGTGTTTCATTGTGAGTAATCCACCTATCTTTTCTTGCTAGGTTATTACTGAATATGGCTACAAATATAAACAAAATTAACAAACCAAATTTTAAAATTCTAATTAATTTACTTTTATTAAAAATAAAGTTAATTTGTGTTCCAATAAAAATGGAAATAAAAATTGATGGAAAATATGTATACCAAACCATTTGTGCATTTTTAAGGGGTAATATTAGCGAAAATGAAAGAATAATTGAGACAAAGATAAGTAAAAGTAAGATTAATCCGGACTTTATTTTTGCCAAGCGAAATAATACATAGGTAAATATTAAAATTAGACTTACAAGGATGAGCTTGCGATTTAGTATAAAAAAATTTAGTTGAGTAATTAGACTATTTGTAATATCAACAGGATTAACTGAAATAAAGCGTGGATGAGTCGGATATGTAAATTCAGGATTGAATTGCTTAAGGCTAAATAGTTTTAAAAAATAGATGATTGCAAGGCAGTGAATCGATATAAGTTGAAATGCTTTTTGTCTAGATATTTTTTTTAACCTAGGTAATTCAAATATTAAGATTATAAATGGAAGGATTATAAAAGTTTCTTTTGTTCGTAAAGTAATGTAATAAACTGTGGTAATTATTAAAATATTAATTACACTAAGGCTTGATATTTTACTTTTGAAAATATAAATGACAGACAATGCCAAAGTTGTGCCGAGAATATCGTAAATTGCGGAGTTCCAACTTAGGGCTATAAAATGCACTGGCCAACTAATAAAAATCAATGAAGAATAGAGAGGGATGAAGTTTGTTGAGATTGATTTAAGCGTTTTTTTGTTTTCATCTAGGTAAATTTTTAATATTTT
>CAYQLK010000022.1:0-12238 GCA_964418515.1 uncultured Gammaproteobacteria bacterium
ACGGAATTGGTGGTGGTGAAATACTCGGCGTTGCAACTACAGGAAACATGTCAAACATATTAGCTTTTATGACCCTTGGTCTGGGACTAGTTCTGGGTGGAGTTAGTATCAAAAGATCCAAAAACAAATAATTGCGCCAAAAATAGGCAACAATGAAAAACATTCTTTCCAAATGTTTAATCATAGTTGGTTTAATTTTTATCCTATTTGGGACGGGTTTATATATTCAGACGATAATTCCAACAAGTATTGACCCTTTAGATGCAAAAGAATCAGTTGACAATAAATACCCAATAGCAATAACAATCAACTCAATCAGCGTTAATTTACCAATTATTCCTGCGTCAAGAAACAACGGTAAGTTCGAAACGACCAAAAACGGCGTAACTTATCTTACAGACAGTGTTTTGCCTTCTCAAACAGGCAATAGTGTGTTTTATGGTCACAATTGGTCTAATCTTCTAGGAAACCTTAAAAATGTCAAAAGAGGGGATATAATCGAGCTTAAATACGTAGGTGGAGAGGTCAAAACATTCACAGTTGACCTTATTACAGAATCGCCAGCCAAATACGCAAAAGTTTCCTTAGAATCAGACCAAAAAGTCATGACTCTCTATACTTGTTCTGGATTTTTAGACAGTAAACGAATTATAGTAACCGCAAACTACACAGGTTCTATTATTTAAAAATGATATTTACAGGAATAATTTTTTCCTTAACGTTAATATTAATTCTTCATTCGCTTTTAGATTTCTTTTCAATGTTCTACTCATGGAAAGATGCAGACAAACTTAAACTTCGCAAGTCACCCAAACATTTTATTAAGCCAGATTTATCATTTTCTCTTCTTCTTCCTGTTCGCAATGAAGCGGAGGTAATTGCAGACACATTAGTCGCAATGTCAAAAATAAACTACCCAAAACATCTTTACGAAATAATTATTTTATGTCGCCAAGATGACTCTGCGACACTAAAAGAAATTAAGAGAACAATAAAAAAAATTAAAACCAAAAATTTAAAATTAGTCATCGTTGGAAACGACACTGACAATAAACCCAAATCATTAAATATTGGATTAAAAAAATCAGATAAAACCATAATCGGTGTTTTCGACGCTGAAGACGAGCCACATCAAGACGTTTTAAATATAGTAAATACAATAATTAACCGAACAAAATCTGATGTAGTACAAGCAGGTGTTCAATTAATGAACTACAAATCAAAATGGTTTTCATTATTTAATGTTCTTGAGTACTATTTCTGGTTTAAATCATCTATGCCTTTTTTCGCTGAAATAGGAGTTGTTCCTCTTGGTGGAAACACGGTATTTTTCAAACGAGAACAACTCTTATCAATTAAAGGATGGAATGAAACAATGCTAACCGAAGACGCAGATATTGGTATTCGTTTATCGGTGCGTGACTCGAAAATAATTGTTGTATATGACGAAAAACATGTAACCAAGGAAGAAACACCATCCTCTGTATCAGAATTTATCAGACAAAGAACCAGATGGAATCAAGGTTTTTTGCAGATATTTTTTAAGTTTGATTGGGCACAGATCAAGGGTGTCAAACGAAAAATATTAACAGCCTATGTGTTAGTAGTTCCAATATTACAGACTGCATGGGTTGTATACTTTCCCTTAATTATTTTTGCATTCTTATTTTTAACGCTTCCAGCCGCACTAATCTTGTTTTCACTAATACCAATATTTGTACTTGTCACGCAGTTAATTTTTTATAATTATGGAGCATATGAATTTACCAAAGACTACGGTTTTAAATATTCACCATTGCTAATAATTAATATTTTGTTTACCTACTATCCTTTCCAATTAATGTTAAGTTTTTCATCAATAAGAGCAATATTTAGAATGATTAAGAACCAATATACGTGGGAAAAAACCACACACAATAATACACACAGAAGATAAAAGCATCAAAGTGTTAATATTTAATTTTAAAATATTTTGTTAGAACTTCGACCGCTGGTTTAGCTGTATTATCAGATTCCCATATTTCTGTTGAACCATCTTTATTAACCCAATAGCTCATTCCAATTATCTCTGGTGTTTTGCTAACTTCAACCAAAGCCCTATCAAGCCAATCAGCCTGCTCTTTGTCAGTCATATCACCGTTAATATCTGGTATTGGGGCCCCAAATTCACCATATATAATTGATGCGCCAGTAGTATTTGCTAACTCTTTTGCATCTGTTGCCAAATCAGTTGGATCAGCAACATAATGATCAATAACAATCACACCCCCAAGAGCTTGAGCAGTGTTCCGATCCATAACAATTCGAGCTACATCCATATTCATTGACAGTAGATTAGTATCAACAATTAACCCCATAGACAAAAACTTATCTTTCAAAACATTAGTTTCCTTAATTAAAAAACGGCGATATTCGTCAACTCTACCTGTTTGCCTCGGATCTCCCTGAATACCATTCTCACACTCTGGACAAGCTGTGAATTTATCACCATTAATAAATAGTGACCTATTCTTCTCTACAAACTCCAACGACTTCGCAATATGCTCATCAAATGTCATTTGGTGTGGATATTCAAACCAACCCTCCCAACTTGACCAATTACCTCTAAACCATACCTTTAATCCGTGTTTTCTTGCCGAGGCGACCCAGTCAGTTAAATATGGCAAGAATTCTTCGTCGTATGGAGTTGCAATTCCCACATAATTTGCACCAGTCTTAGCAATATTTTCCATCTGTTTATCAATTTCGTCTCTAAAAGAATCATCGTTTCTTTTCTCGCGTGCATAGTCTCGAGAATATTTCATTGTGTCTATACTGCGAAAACTCCAAATATGCTCAGCTGGTTTTTTAACAGGCTCGCTAACTTTTTGGTTATCATAAAAAACCCAAGCTGACCAAGCCACAAGAAGAATTGCCACTACCAAAAGTACACGATTTAATCGCTTTTGAAGCTTCATAAATTTACTTTTGACCTTTAAAAACAGGCTCATAATTTAACTGGTCTAAATATTGTGGCTTAATCTGATAAATATCCGCAAATGGGTATTTACCAACCAAATCATAGTTAGCAAGTCCAGGCTTGTCCATCACGTTCTTAAACGTCGAATCATTCACATCATTAGTTCTCATTATTATCCATCTTGCCCACAAATCAGGATTCTCACTTGCTGCATCCCAATACGCACCAGTTCCTTCATGAATAAATCTCTTCATCGGTAGATTTGAAGAAAAAATAATCGCATCGTGACTAGCTACAGAAATTAATACAAAACCCTTTTCGTTTTTGGCGTACTTTTCCAACCAACCAGATACTTCTGACACATTTTTCTGACTTGAACCAACTCTAGCATCGTCGATCGTTACAGTATCTGCATTAACGAAAGAGAAAAATGTTACTAATAAAAATAGTCCAACAAAAACGCTTCTTAACTTAACAAGCCTATCTAGTAAAAATCCTGCAAATATTGCTACAGTTGGAATCAACATTATTCCATATCTAACATTAAACCAAGTGTCACCAGAAATTCCCTGAACGAACAAAACAGAATGTCCCAAATACAATGCCAAAATATTAAATATTAATGGTGAAAACAACGCAACTAATGCGAACTTGGTATTTGTCGACAGTTTTTTATCCCATACAGCAACAATCGCACCTATTACACTCAAGATAATTGGCACAAGTCCAATATTGTAAACCAGAGCATAAGTGTAAGTTTTTATTGAATACAAAATATTAAATTTCGTAGCTAGCACACCTGCATCCTCAAGTTGTTTTTGTTGAGCTCTTGCCGAATAAGGTCCAAGCGCAAAATATAAAAAGTCTTTAAAAATAAGCTGGTTCCAAAGTAACCACAAAATTACACCAAGCCCAGCTAGTGTACAAAACATCAAAAACACACCTTCAGCAGCTTTATATCCTCGAGAAAAATACGCCTTACCTGTGACCAATGTTGCAGCTATAGCAAGCAACAACCAGCCATCATATCTAGTCAATGTAGAAAGCATTACCCAAAATCCAGCTTTTACCAAATCAATAATTTTGTTTGCCTGCATATAGTTAAGCAGATAATAAGAACCAGTAGTCATTAGAGCGATTAATAATAGTTCCGTCATTGCTGTCGACTGCAAATACAAAACATTTAAGTTCGTAGCAAAAACCGTAACCCCAGCCAATCTTCCTAACAACCCAACATGAATTTTCTTCAAATACATATAAATAACCACACAAGTTGAGACAAAAGATAACATCGAAACAATTGCCCCCGACAAACCTGAATGCCACATAAAGTCGTCCCAAATAGTCGGAATCATAAGAGCGTGAGGAAGTGGCAACCAAACAGAACCTAGCTGAGCAATACCAGGCTTTAACCCCTCAACTACACGCCTACCAATATCTAGATGGGATCTTGCATCGTTATAAGAAAGACCCAATCCATTTTGGTAATAAAAAATAAAACTTCCAATCGAGACGATGGAAACGATTAATAGCATGATTAATACCCAAACTTTTTCTCGCTTTAAAATTGAAAATCGTTTTAAGTCAAACGAAAAATTTATTGAAAATTTCATTTTTCTTCCTTAGTCTTATCAAAATAATTAGCAACAATCAGAAATGTGAACATTGCTACTGACAATCCAGCCAGAGTATAAAAATAAAATATCGGACTCACCCTGCCATTCAAAAAAGCTCGATATACAAACGACTTACTATCCTTTTGCAAATAATCCCAATTTCTCTCAACAGTATATTTTTCCTCCACACCTGATAATTTTTCTAATGCCAAAATTTCTATCTTAGGGGGATTACGATTAGATGTTAATGCTCCAACCATATTGACTCCAACAGAGTAAATTAATACTGGATATATCAATAAAATAAACAACAATTTTCGATTCCATCTTGTCAAAACACTCGAAAGAAATATTGCAAGAATTGCGTACGCTGGTATTAAATATCTAGAACCAAATGCCCATCCTCCCCAAGGATCACCCCACATTTCATAAATTGCTAGATTGGCAACAAGAATTGCTATTAACAAAACCTGAACGGAATTTAATTTTTTATAGGAAATAATCATTCCAATAAAACCTAGCAAGATTATTGGAGCAAAAAACAAAATACCTCTATCCTGACTAAAAAATTGAATATAAATTCCCTCAAGCATATTTCTAGGGTTAAAAAATCCAAGAGCCGATCTTGATTCATTGTTTAAATCATTTTGGTTTTTATCTTCTAGATTCTGTAACAAGATAACATCGGCATTAGTATCATTTATCAAATCAGATTCTTCAGGTTGTCCATCTGAATTTATACTTTGTACACTTTGAACTGTTCCAGAGAGCTGAAGAAAATTTCCATAAGAGAGAAAATTAAAATACATGAATCCCAATAAAGGCAACATTATAATAAACATTGACACTATTCTTAAAAATTGAATATTTATCTTTATTTTTGTTTTTATTTTTTTAATTTCAATAACCCTACCAAGAGCAAAAATTCCAATAGGAAACATCATAAAAAAGTTTGGATTATCAACCACTACTGATGAACCAATTAGCAACCAAATTAAAATTAGCGACCAAACACTTTTAAACCGAAGCAATATCCAAACCGAACATAAAATAAAAAATGTTGATATATGATGCTGATAGAGTGAACCACCATATGCCAATGCTGGGGTAGCAAAACTAAATATCCCAGCTGAAACAAGTGATGCATATTTTTTTGAACCAAGAGATTTTGATATCAAAAATATTAACCAAAAATTAACAAATGCAAAAATTGCGATTACCAAAAATGTGCCAAACTGTGACAAATCAAACATTCGACCTAGCAAATATCCAGGCAAAATAATAAAACTTACACCAGGAGCAAACAGTGAAACGTAATTACCATCTTTGTAGCCTAAATCAGGTGTAGCAAAGCGAGCAACAGGTAAACTAAACTTCACGCTTTGATCTTCAGCAAGCGAGTACGTTAAGGCAAATTTTCCTCGATCAGGGGAAAGTTCTAAAGGTCCATTTTCATTCCAATTTTTGTCATTTAAATTACTGTCGTTCGGATTACCGGGAATACCTTTTACAACACCTATTAAAACTGCACAAATCAAAATTATAAGAACAGATATACCCAATAGAGACGTCAAAAAATTAAATGCTTTAAGTTGAGTCAAAATTTTATTTTTTATTATCAAATAACTTGATTTTAGTAATTTCATATTAGTTACTATTAAAGATATCTTTCCTTTATTTTTAAAACTTCCATAAACATACTTTCCATCAGTAAACCGAGATAAGAAAGCATAGCAGAAAACTGGTTAATACCGACTACGCCTTCCATAGGAAGTCTTGTAATTTTCATATTGTTTTTTAAGCTAAAGAAACCACTATCAACCGTAAAAGCATGCGAATATCCAGCCTTTGTAACAATATCAATTATTTGATCGTTATACTTACCTTTTGGATAGGCAAAGAATGATATTTCAAATCCCAACTTTTTCTCTAAATTCAACTTACTTTGATTTATTTCGTAAACAAGATCTTTTTTTGAAAGTTTATGAAGGTTTGCATGAGTATTAGTATGTGACCCAACAGACCAACCTTCTTTTTTTAAATGTTTAATTTCTGTAACCGTCATAAACTCTAATGAGTTTTCCATTTCATTTCTATTTGCATGACTATTATCTCCAAGAACGAAAATAGTCCCTGTTAATCCATATTTTTTAAGTATAGGAAACGCATTTAAATAGACATCTTTATATCCGTCATCAAATGTAATTGCGACAGCACCACCATCTGAATTTAAAGTTTCAGTTAGGCTTTTGACATTAAAATTTTCTGATAAAACTCGGACTTGCTCCTCAAAATCAGAAACTGGTGTAGAAAATCTCCAGCCTGAATCTCCAATGGAGTGATAACAAAGTATAAATTTCTGATTTCGATCAAACTTTCTAGTCATAAATATTCGATTAAAAAGAAAAATACAATTTAAAGAAAGCGAATTAATATACTCAAATAAAGATTTATTTAACATAGCCATTATATTTTTAACAAATTCATAATATTTAAATTTCAGAAGTAGAAAGAAAATAATCAATAATTTTAATTCTTTCCTTTGATAAACTACTTGTTAACGCTAATTGAACTAGACACGAGTAAATAGTAAGTAAACTCAAAAGCTTTTTTGATCTTAAATCCGAATAATAATTATTTAAATATTTTATTTTAAGAATGTGATCAACAAATTCAATTTTTGGATAAAATGCAATTATCTGTGCAATATCTAACAATGGGTGAGATAAGACAAGCAACTGAAAATCAATTAAATATATATTTTTTTTATTTAAAATAATATTTTGCCCCTCAAGACTTCTATGAACAAAGAAATTATTTTTCTCTTGAAATAAATATATAAAATATTTAAGTAAGCAAAATAAGCAGCGTCCAAGTAAAAAGACAAGCTTTGGTCTTTTAATCAAAATAATTGCCAGAAAAAATATGTAAATAATTGTTATAAATTTCAAAGACTTTGGTTTTAATTTGCTAAATTTGCCAAAACTTTCAGTTACATTTCTTAGAAAAAATAATACGTCATTCAAATAAATTGACAAAATCTTACTATCATTTTTTTTATAATTCTTATTGACTATATGCTCTATGAGTAGAACTACAAACTTTTCTTGTATACAATAAAATTCTAATTCAGGTATTTTAATTTTTTGATTCTTAAAAAACAAAGGGTCTTTTTTCTTGAATTTAACGAAATTTTTATAAACATTAATTTCATTAATTAGTGAGTTATAATCAAAATTTTTCGTATCACCAGTCCAAATTTTGGCAAAAAAGTTTTTTTGACCTTGTTTATAAATTGCATATTTATAAGATCTATGTTTGTAATCCGGAAATAAAACTCGACTTAAATTGTATTTATCGATTTTAAGAGGATATTCAAATTGAGTCTTTTTATTTATAGGATTTTTTTTAAAAAAATAATTCATGATAAATTTAATGAGTACTTTTTGCGGTAAACCATTCAAGACGGTAATTTCTAATTACATAAGGGATAAAAATCTTGCAATAAAGGTTAATAATAATTATTAACGTAATACCAAGAGGGTTCTCAATAAATGATTTTAAAATAGCAATTAAATAAAACTTCAATGGCCGATTGAATTCTTGTTCTACTAAATTACCAAAATATTTATTGAGCTCAATTATTGCAGCTCCAGGATGAGATCTCATCACCTGCCTCGTGTAGTCGCTAATCTTATTTGGAAGCTTGTAATAAATTACTGCATCGTCCGCATACTTAAACTTAAATCCATTAGAAACACAAAATAAATAGATATATGCATCTTCGTTAACAATTTTAGGCATTTCTATTTTTTTGGCTAACTCCTTTTTAATTGCCAATATTGAACCAGTTGCCCCAAAAACATTATTACCGTTATTAATATATTTTCTAGATTTATAAAAAACAGAAAATGTAGAAAACACAGCCCGCTCAAAAAAACTTTTTGGTGGAAATGGGCGAGAGTTGCCACCAACAAGCATAACTTTAGAATCGTTAAATCCTTCAATTAAATTGGTAACTACATTATTATTCGACAATTCAATATCCCCATCAAACATAACTAAAATATCACTATCAAATTTTTTGAACATTTGATTTAGTCTTGCTGTTTTCCCCATTCTGAGACCGTCATTCTGAATTTTTATCATTTTGTTTCCAACTGATTTTGCCTTCATAACAGTTTGATCGCTTGAGCCATCATCAAAAATTAAAATCTCTTTTAATTCCCAACCGAATCTTTTTTGTTTAAGAATCTCATTAAGAACCTTTTCAATATTATTTGCTTCATTGTAAACTGATAATCCAACTGAAATAATTAGTCTGTTACCCATATTTAATATTGAATATTTGTTTTTGTAGATTTTGCGATACTCCACATACCCTTATTTGTTAGCGGATCTGTATCCTTAATTACGAATCTAAGCAAGTTAAATAAAGTTAAAGCTAAAAGGGTAAAAATCAAATCATTTTTTAGAGAATAATATAATCCTAATATTTTAAAGCGAACAGGAATTAAAAAATATGAACTATAACTTTCATCAAAATACTTATTTAAGAAAACACCTTCACTTCTAGTCCTTCTAATTTGTAAAACTATGTCTTGAAATGTAGAAGGTGGAACATAGAAAGTAACCGCATTTCTAGCAAACCTAAATTCAACATTTTCTTTAACAGAACTTAGGTAAATAAAATGTTGATCAGCCACTGTGTTCCAGGGAAGAAAAACTTTTCTTGCAAAGTCTTTCGTCATCGCTATTGATTGTCCAGAGTTATTGTATAAATTGTTACCATTTAAATAATCTCGACGGGTGTAATACCAGAGATTTTCATTTGCGAACCAAATACGTCCAAAAAAAGAATTTGGTCTAACCGGCTGAGTATTACCTGAAACTAATCCAACTTTATGACTATCAAAACCTTTAATTAGTTTATTAACAATTGTTTTATCATTAATTAATATATCACCGTCAAATATTAGTATTCTGTCGCTAGTATTTAGATTAAAAATTTGTTTTAAACGTCTACTTTTTCCAATTCTTTTTCGACCACATAATAGTGTAACTTTATTTGAACTAATAAATTTAGATTTGATTAAGTCGACGGTATTATCAGTTGAACCATCTGACGCGACAATAATTTTTTCCAAGACAAATGAGCCGTCTCTTTGATTTAACAGTGAAGAAATAACAGATTCGATAGTAGATTCCTCGTTAAATACAGGAATACCAATAGTAACAGTAGGTCTCTTTATATTATTTTGCATAAAAATCTTTGATTAATTTACAAACAGTTTTAACCTCACTCGCAGACAATAGTGGATTAACTGGTAATGAAATAATACTTTCAGCAAAATGCTCTGTTTTAGTTAGCATAATTTTATTGAACTCGGAGTAACATTTCTGTTGATGTACTGGAATAGGATAGTGAACCAAGACTTGAACCCTATTATCTTTCAAATAAGCCATCAACCCATCTCTATTTTCGGCTTGTACTACGAATAAATGAAAAGCGTGATAATTACCAACAAGTGTATCTGGTAATTTGATCTGCTCTACACCCTTTAAGCTACTCATATATAGATCAGCAATTTTATTGCGTTTCTGTATAAACTTATCAAGATGTTTAAGTTTAACTTTCAGAACTGCGGCTTGGATCTCATCTAGTCTACTATTTAATCCCTGAATCTCGTGTTCATATCTATTTTTTTGTCCATAATTTCTAAGCATTAAACATTTTTCATATAATATTTTTGAATCAGTAACAATTGCACCTCCATCGCCGTATGCGCCAAGATTTTTGGTTGGATAAAAACTAAAACATCCCAAATCTCCAAAATTGCCTGATTTTTTAATTTTTTGAGTAGCACCATGAGCCTGACAAGCATCCTCAACTATTTTCAAATTATGTCTCTTTGCAATTTTCATAATCGCGCCCATATCAGTCATTTGACCAAAAAGATGAACAGGTAAAATTGCTTTCGTACGTTTTGTTATTTTTACCTCAATTTTATTGACATCCATTAGATAGTAGTCGTCCACATCGACAAAAACGGGCTTTGCGCCAACATTAGAAATCGCAAGCACAGTCGCAACCGCAGTGTTTGAGACTGTGAGGACCTCGTCACCTTTACCAATACCAAGCGCCATAAGCGATACCTGCAATGCTTCTAAGCCATTAGCAACAGCTATGCAGTACTTTGACCCAATATAATTAGCGAATTCAACTTCAAATGATTCAACCTCTTTACCCAAAATGTACCAACCGCTTTCCAGCACTCTACTGATCGCCTCATTTATTTCTTTGGATAACAACGAATATTCTTTCTTAAAATCATTCATTACAATCATTTGTTTGCCTCCTTCAAAAACTGCTGGTAATTCCTTATATAATCTTCTTCTTTATAAAAATCTGATGCTACAACCATAAGTAATGTACCCTCTTTAAATGCAACCATTTCGTGCCACATCATCGTATCCAAAAACAACCCATGATTTGGTTTGTTTAACGTAACAGCTTCTTTTTCTTTTCCGTTATCCAAAATCACGGTAATACTACCTCTTAGACAAAATAAGATTTGTTTTGTCTCTTTGTGAGTATGCCTACCTCGTACTGCGTTCTTAATCACATCAAAAATATAGTAGATACGCTTTATCTTAAAAGGAATATGATTATTCTCTTCCATAAAGCACAAATAACCCTCGTCCTTAATTTTTGGTAGTACAACAATGTATGAAAGTTTTGTTTTTATTATGTTTTCCATATTAATTTTTTTCTATTTTTATAATTTCGTAAAAATAATTTTCAAAATCCTTTGCGACTGATTCCCAGTCGTATTTACTGGCAAGATCTCGCGCAGCACGTCGCATCTTAAGATTAAGCTTTTTCTCAGTTGCCATGACAAGCAGCTCAGAATACTCATTCAGATTAAAAGGTTTTGCCTTCAACGAAGCCGATTCGCTGACCCATCTCGCCTCAGGCAAGTCAAACATTATCATAGGCATTCCAGACGCCAAAGCTTCCAGTGACCAAAGTGACAACTCGTCGTGACGTGAAGGGAATGCTACAAATATAGATTCAGAGATTAAGTTAAACTTCTTTTCTCCATAAGCTGGACCAACCATAGATACTTTTGAGTTCAATCCCAAATCGTTTATTAAACTAGATATTTTTTTCTCATCAGGGCCATTGCCAGCAATTACGAGGGGATACCCAATTTTATCCGACACCTTCGCATAAGCCTTAAGAAGCAAATCCACACCTTTTTGCCCAATATCCAACCTACTTAAAAACAAAATATGTTTAGGTTTTTTATGTCGAATTTCAAAAAACTCCTTACCAACACCTTGAGGAATAATTTTAAAATTAATTTTTGGATTAAGACTAACCGCCTTAGCTGAATCAACATCTGAATAAGGCATAATATATTTGTAAAATTTTATTCCAAATCGCTCCACTAAATAGAAAGGTAAATGGTATTTTTGAGAAAATTCTTTTGCATTAAACATCGAAGGTAGTGCAACTACTGGAATTTTAGTATATAGAGGCGAAAATAGAGTCGAAATTGGCGCCGCAAAAGACTCAATTAAAATATCTCCCTTAAGCTTGGGAACCACAAAAGGTAAGGATAAAATAAATATTAAATTATTAACTTTAATATTTTTT
>CAYQLK010000022.1:12338-15357 GCA_964418515.1 uncultured Gammaproteobacteria bacterium
AACCACAAAAGGTAAGGATAAAATAAATATTAAATTATTAACTTTAATATTTTTTGTAGCAAAACCAATATGGTGGTACTTCATGCCGTTTTCGATCCTATCTTTGTATCCAGGGTATTTTGAACAATATACCGTAACCTTATGACCATGTTTAACCAAACGACTTCCAACCTCTACAGTAGCTTTTGCTTGACCTGCACCTAATAGGGGATTTTTAATATCGTCAAAATCAATAAAAATAATATGTAATTGTTTCATAGGTATTGCTCCGACACTTCTTCGTTAATCGTTATTAATTTTTTATTTATAGCTACATTTTTACTAGTCACGTTCTCAAGTTCAGTCAAAAATCTCTCAGCACTTAATTGCCAGCTAAACTTTTTTGACCAAGCATATGCGTTATCAGAAAATGTCTTAAGAGTTTTTGGGTTGGCTATCATTTTGTAAATTTTTTCCTCTAAATCATTAACATTCGTAACCTTAAAAAGAAGTCCAGTTTTGCCATCAGATATAGAATCTTTTAATCCATTTACATCAGATGCAACAACTGGTGTTCCAGATGCGTTAGCCTCAATTACTGTTATACCCCAACCTTCAATCATAGACGGCTGTACCATCACCCAAACAGAAGACAAAAGTTTTGTTTTTTCATCCTCTGTAACACGGCCAAGAAACTTAACAGATTCAGAGATGTTTAGTTCATTTGCCAATTTTTGCAAATCTTTAAGACTTTCACCAACACCTGCAATATAAAAAATTGCATCTTTTCTTTTTTTCAAAATATTTGCAAATGCTTTGAGTGCAACGTCAACATTTTTATATGGCTTCAATCTACCCAAATACAACAAAGAAAAATACGAAGATTTTTTCATCTTTTTATAATCTGAATGAGTAACACCAGGGTTAATAATTTCTATCGAACTAAACTTAGCAAGCCTCATTTTTAAAATCTCTTTTTTTGAAGACTCAGATACGGTAATGACTTTTTGATTACGATAAACCAAAGGCATTAACTTGCTTTCAAGTAACATTGCAATATTCTTAAAAGGGAATTTAAGTTGCGTTCTAAATACCTCTTGGTGAATATGATGAATTAGTAAGAACTTCGGTACTCTTACAAATATTGGAGTAAAAAATGGCAACCCATTCTCACTATCAACCACAACATCAAACTTACCCCTAAATTTTAGGATGTAATAAACAAATGCCCAAAAATACACAGTATAAAAACCACCTCTTCTAACAATATTTACACCGTCAATTAAATCATTCCTACTCGATCTTCCATCATTACCACAAAACAAAGTAACACTATTACCTTCTTTCACCCATCTTTTTGCAAGCTCATGAATATAGGATTCTGCGCCACCACCCCAAACGTGTTTAGTGTCTCTCCAATTAAAAATTAAAACCCTTATAGATCCATTTTTAGATTTCCTTAAATCTCTTGTTTTTTTAAAAAGTGCAAACAAATCACCTGCGTTATTTTCAATAGCTTTAACGCGATTAGAAAACAAATGCAAAGTTAAAGTTAATACTAGATTAAATATCCAAATAAAACTCATAACGTAAACGAAAGCAAAAACACTATAGTGCACAAACTCAAGCAAAATTAATTGAATTACGCCGAGAATTAAAGTTAATAATGTAAAACTATAATATTTTTTAGCGAGGTAATATTCAGAAAACACTCTAGAAATGGAAAAACAAACCATAGCAAAAGAAATTATTGGTAAGTATGGAATCGTAACAATTGCTTTAGCGCCAAACATAAGTGGAATTACCAAATCTGAATAGAAGAGAATAATTAAAAATGCCGGCAACGACAAGCAAATAGTTGCAAGGCTTGTAAAATATAAAAATTTTCTCGAGTTTTTATTTGCACCCTCATTTCTACTAACAAAAGGTACTGTAAAAGGAGACGCAAATGATGCAAAAAAATAAATCATTTTGCCAATCAAAGATGCAAGCGTGTAAATTCCTGCATTAGTCTGATCTAAATAATGATTTGCCAAAACAACGTCCAGATTTAAGAAAATAATTGATGAAATTCCTGAAAATAAAGATATAAGAAAAAATTTCTTTGGAAATTTAATTAAATTCTTTTGCGCCGACTTAACCGTCAATTTTGTTTTATGAACAAACACCCAACCAATCAAAAAAGCAATTGCAGCAGAAATTGGTATAGAAACATAAGTAAAATTGCTAAAACCAGCAAATACAATTACAGCTGCTAAAAAAAGCTTAAGTAGTGGTTGAATTGAAATCAAAATCGAAATTTTTGAAAAATCAAATCGAGAATAAAGTAACCCTTTATCTACTGAAAAAATCAAACTAACTAATATGATTGGTGTAAATAAAAGCAGTGGAGTAACGTCATCTAATTTAAAATACAACCTTAAAAAAGGAGTAACTATTATCCACAACGCAACGAGATATAAAGAAATTCGAAATGATTTTTTTCTTGTTTCAGCCCAAAAATTTGCAGCAACAATGTCACCATGCTTTCCAAGTAAAAACCCTGCCCTGTGAGTGACTGTTGTGCCTAATGAACCAAATACAACTCCAATTAACGAAATTAATCCCCCCAACAATCCAACGAGTGCAAAATCTTCAAACGATAAAACTCTCCCTAAAAAAGCCGTAAATACAAAATTTAATACACTTGCCAAAGCAGTTGATAAAACCAAAAAACCACCCAACAAATGTTTTTTAGAAAAATAAAACTTTAACTTATTCCTACTGAACAATATACCGATAAAACTCTTCTCAACAATAATCTCACTAGCTATCTGATCAATCAGTTGATCATTACCGAGTAAGTGCAATCCATGAACAGTTTTTTCCCAATAATGCGGTTTAAAAAATAACTGTTGCAGTGCAATAACAGCCGCAATAGAGGTCATAATCCAATAAAAAGGAACGAGATACACATATTTAATAACTGACCAGTGACCTCTCTTTGCACACCCAATCATGTAATAAAACATGTACAGAAAGTTTCCAAATACCAAACTAA
>CAYQLK010000023.1:0-9728 GCA_964418515.1 uncultured Gammaproteobacteria bacterium
GCTCTACTAATAAAAATCAATCTAATTTCACCCAACCGCGAGAATCCTTTTTGTCAAAAATAGGCGGAACCAAAAATTTTGTAACCGACTTAATAAAAATCAAACTTACATAATTTACCTTCTCCAACCTCACCCAAAACCGCTCATCGAGATCCATAAGTGTCGTATATTCCTTTTTTATTTTTGCTAAATCAACCCTATCGGGATGATCAAAATATATTACTTTTGAGACTAAAAATTGACCTACAACACCTTCACCAGGCTCCTTTATATAAACCACATCACCAACCGACACATCACAAAATGGGGAAATTTTAATTTTTGAAAATCTTCCATCAACCGTCTTTTGACCCGCAAATATTTTCTCAATATTTTTTTTGCTAAATATTCCTAAGTGTTTAGCCATTTTTCTTTGAAGTCAAAACCTCTTCAAGATAATTTTTAAAATCGCCTGACAACTCTTGATGTTTTAACCCAAAGTCCACAACAGCTTTAATGTATTCAAGCTTATTACCACAATCGTAATATTTTCCGTTTTTTATTTCAGTCGCATAAACATCCGCACCATTTTTACACAATGTATTTATTGCGTCTGCCAAAACCAATTCACCACCGTGGCCTTTTTCCAAATGGTCTAAAACCTCCCAAATTTCTGGAGTTAATACATATCCCGAGACCGAAGCTAGGTTTGATGGCCGATTTTCAATTCCAGGTTTCTCTATTAACTCAGAAACTTTTACCACACCTTCATCAACTCGTTCACCTTTAGCAAAACCATATCTTTTTGCATCTGATTCTTTATCTGTTGTAATCGCTGCCAAAATCGTTCCATTATATTTTTCATAAGACTCAACCAGCTGAGTCGCCCTAGACGGCATAGCATCTATAAAATCATCCCCCCAGAGGACCAGAAACGGCTCATCATTTAACAAATGCCTTGCACACTTAACCGGCGTTGCATTACCAAGAGGGCCCTTCTGTCGTACATAAATAAAATTCGCCATCTCAGCAATCCTTCTAACTTGTTCGAGCTCGGCTTCTTTTCCCGAATCTTCTAATCTTTTTTCTAATTCAAAAGGATAATCAAAATGATCTTCGATTGATCTTTTTTGCCAACCAGTCACAATAATCACATCTTCAATTCCAGCCGCAACCGCATCTTCAACGACATATTGAATAATTGGCTTATCAACAATTGGCAACATTTCTTTTGGCTGTGCCTTTGTTGCTGGTAAAAATCTCGTCCCGTAACCAGCAGCTGGAATAACAACTTTTCTTATTTTCTTCATATTTATTTAATTATCTTGATACTAAATATAATAAACCAATTAGGCACAAAATATTACCACAACTATGATCAAAATCCTATAATATTGTGCCGCAAGGCTCATTGTGCTAAAATCGCGTTTTTAGAGGCTTAAAAAAGCAAAATAAATATGCTAATATTTGCTCTGCTTTACTTTCTAGAGCTAGTACTTAAGGGTTAATTATGGCAAAAACAAACAAGTCCAAAAAGCTTGCACTACCTTCGGTTAGTCCAATCAGGGTCGCAAAAGGCAATCCTGTTAGTACTTATCTCTTGCAGTCTAAAGACGAATTTAAAAAAATAATTTGGCCAACCAGAAACGAAGCAATAAGACTGACAATCATTGTCATTATTGCAAGTATTCTTATTGGAACAATCTTAACCTTGATTGATCTTGGCCTAGCTAAAGCAGTCGACAGTCTGCTTAAAATTTAATATGACCGACAACAAACAAACATTAAATGATGACCTAGATGACACCGCCGTTAACGCGGTTTTACCCGTCGAGGAATCAGAAACAATTGAATCAGATTCCGAATCTAGTGAAACAAACGAAGTATCTCTAGTCGAAGAAAAAGTTGAAGTTGAAAAGTCCGAAGACACAACCCCAGCTCAAACAGAAACTGAAGATGTTGAAGCAGGTGAAGTTACAGAAACCGACGATACCCCAACAGTAATCGATAACCCAAATGCTAAATGGTATGTCGTACACACTTATTCCGGTCACGAACAAAAGGTCGCGATTACTCTAAAACAAAGAGTCGCTTCACTTGGTATGACTGACAAAATTTTAGATATCTTAGTTCCTACACAAGACAAAATTGAAATCCGAGAAGGGAAAAAATCAACAATTAAAGAAAAAATCTTCCCTGGATACATTCTTGTTCGCATGGAACTCAATGACGAAAGCTGGCTAGCCGTCAGATCAACTCAAGGTGTTACCTCTTTTGTTGGTATTGGCAACAAACCAACCCCACTTCCAGAGAGCGAAGTCGATGTAATCAAAAAATACATGTCCATGGAAGCTCCTCGATTCAAGGCTAAATTTAGCATTGGCGAAGCAGTTCGTATTGCTGACGGACCATTTGCAGAATTCCTTGGCACAATTTCAGAAATTGACGAAGAGAAAGGCAAGCTTAAAGTCTTAGTCAGTATCTTCGGACGAGAGACCCCAGTAGAACTAGACTTCTTACAAGTAAACAGACTTTAAAAAATAAAATGGCAAAAAAAATTAAAAGCTTAGTCAAATTAAACGTGCGCGCAGGGGCAGCTACAGCTGCACCACCTGTTGGTACTGCACTTGGACCTCACGGTGTGCCGATTATGGACTTCGTGAACCAATTCAACGAAAAAACCAAAGAGCAAAAGGGTGACTTATTGCCTGTAATCATTACTATCTACGAAGATCGTAGCTTTGACTTCATTACCAAACAGCCTCCAATTGCTGAAATGATCAAAAAAGCACTAAATACCGACAAGGGTTCAGCTAAACCTGGCCGAGAAGCAAAAGGCAAACTCACCAAGTCTCAAGCTGAAGATATTGCTAAAGCAAAGATGCCTGACCTTAACACGACCGATATTGAATCAGCTGTCAAAGTTGTTGGTGGTGTCGCAAGATCTATGGGTGTAGAAATCGAAAAATAAATAAAACAACTTATCCTATGGCTACAAAAACAAAAAAATCCTCCGCTCCAAAAATAACCCGCTCTAAATCTTATTCAACTGCTAGTGCTCTTGTTGAAAAAACTAAACAGTACACATCTACTGAAGCCGTCGATTTGGCTAAAAAAACCGCTCGCACAAAATTTGACGGCACTATTGAAGCACATTTTGTCTTAAACAAAAAAGATCAAAAATTTAGCCTTAGTTTCCCTAATCCTTTAAACACCGAAACCAAAAAAGTATTAGTCTTTGGCCAAGCCACAGCTGGCACTAATATAATCCTAGCTGGAGAGAATACCATTAACGAGATTCGTGAAGGAAAAATGGTTCCAGGTAGAGACTTTGATATGGTAATCGCCACACCAGAAGCTATGCCTATGTTAGCTCAAATCGCAAAAACACTCGGACCAAAGGGGATGATGCCTAATCCAAAAAATGGCTCAATTACCGACAAGCCTGATTCAGTTATTAAAAATATGTCAGCAGGCCAAGTTTATCTAAAAACTCAACCAGAACAACCAGTACTGCACGTAGGATTTGGCAAATCTAGCTGGGAAAACGACAAAATAATCGAAAACTTCGAAACCCTAACTCAAGCACTTGGCAAAGATCAAATCAAAAGAGTCTACATTAATTCCACAATGGGGCCATCAATCACTGTTAAACTCTAAACAGTTGTGCTTGACAGCACTTACGATTTAATCTAGAATTTGCCAGCAACAGTCCTAAGACCGCCTTGGTAGAAACTGTTTACTAGTTTCATAAATCCGGCGCAGGAAAGATAATATTTTTGTTTACTTAATCTTTCCTTTGGTCACAATTAAGCAATAATTTAGGACCTAATATAAGATTAAGTTTTTTTATGGATACAAAAAGTTCAAACAGAATAAAAAAAGAAGCTGAGGTTAAAGTTTTAACTGAAAAATTTACCCGTGCAAAAAGTGTAGTTCTCGCCGATTTCAGAGGCATGACCATGCCACAAATTCAAGCGCTAAGAATCAAACTTAAAGAAGCTGGTGCGGAATTCTCAGTCGCCAAAAATACCTTAGTTAAAAAATCCTTAATCGACTCAGGTTACTCTGGTGTCAAAGATGAAGATTTTCAAGGACCAATCGGTACACTTTTTAGCTATGAGGATGAAATTTCACCAATAAAAGCCATAGTTAATTTTAAGAAAGAAAATAGTCTTCCAGAAATAAAATTTGGATATTTTGAGAAAAACTACATCTCCGATTCAGAAATCAATCAACTCGCCACTTTACCATCCAAGCCGGAATTGTACGCCAAAGTCGTTGGCGGACTATCTTCGCCTTTGTACGGAATTGTCGGAGTATTACAAGCTAATCTGCGCAATTTAGTCTATACCCTAGACCAAATTCGTGCCCAGAAATCATAAATATAGAAAAGGAGGTGACAGGAATAATGGAAGATGCTCAAACACAAGTAGCCGAAGCCGAAACAAAATCAAATGTTAAGGTATCCGCAAAACTTGAAAAATTAATTTCAGAAATTGAAACCCTCTCGGTCATCGAATTATCTGAGCTTGTAAAAGCTTTAGAAGAAAAATTCGGTGTTACCGCCGCAGCCCCTGTCGCAGTGGCCGCAGGAGGTGCAGCTAGTACAGCTGACGCACCAGTAGCTGAAGAGAAAGACTCATACGAAGTCGTTTTAGCTGAAGCAGGCGCAAACAAAATCGCCGTAATTAAAGCCGTTCGTGAAATAAATCAGGAATTAGGATTAGCTGAAGCAAAAGCTTTAGTTGATGCTGCTCCAAAAACTTTGATCGAAAACGCTAAGAAAGAAGCAGCTGAAGAGGCAAAGAAAAAGCTCGAAGAAGCAGGCGCAAAAGTTGAATTGAAGTAAATTTATTTATTTCAAATAAGCTAAAAAACACCTCTATTTTAGGGGTGTTTTTTTGTGCTTTTAATTAATCAACCCCTTGTAATATTCAAGCCAAACCGATATATTTTAATATAGTTTGAATCACAAAAATTTATGGCAAAAATCGGAGAGGACTGGCCAGAGCTATTAACAGTAAAAGAAGTTGCAAATATTTTGCGAGTTTCCCCGCTGACAATCAAACGCTGGGGTAAACGTGGCAAGCTAACCCCTATCAGAATCAATTCACGCGGCGACAGGCGCTACAAAAAAGAAGCCGTACTCTGGGCTCTCGGTATTAACCCCGACTAAACTTAGCTATCTATTATTTTTTTTTGGATTTCAAGTATTCCCGACTCTACGTTTTCAGCATCTCTATCAATTGATTCCTTATCTTTAAAGTCGCCCCAAAACTGAATGTAATATTTCACCTTGGGTTCAGTACCCGACGGTCTTGCTGTTATTCGACACAATTCATCGTCAGAAAAAACAAAAGTAATCATGTCTTTTGCTGACCCTGTTTTATATACACTTTCATCTCGCTTTTCTTCAGGTAGCCTATCTATTACACGCAAAACTTTTTTTCCGCCGATTTCAGGCAAATCATGGTTTCGCAAACCTAACATTATTTTTCTAATATTGCCTGCACCTTCTTTTCCAGGTAATTCGACCATGTTAAGTATATTTTTGAAATATCCATACGTTGCATAAATCTCGTCCAAATAATCAACCAAGGTTTTACCTTGATCCTTAAGCTCACTGGCCATTTCAGAAGCCAAAAGCGCTGCAATCGAAGCATCCTTATCTCTGACAAAACTTCCTGCTAGATACCCTAAAGATTCTTCGGCCGCGAACAAAAAATCATTTTTATTATTAAGTCCCTGAATTATTTCCGCAATGAATTTAAAACCCACCAACAAATCATCAACTACTTTTATTCCATAACTTTGAACAATTTTAGATATTAAAGATGTTGTTACATAAGTCTCAAGTATCAAGTTTGAACTCTTTAATTCCCCTGATTCTTTTTTCTTTTTTAACAAAAATTCAGTCAACAATATTCCTAACTGATTACCTGTCAAAAACCTAACATCACTTGCACCAAATTTTATTTTAGACGCGACTCCGATTCTGTCGGCATCTGGATCAGAGTTAATGACCAAATCAGCTCCTTTTTCCCTACCATATTTCATTGGCAACTCCATCACTTCAATATATTCTGGATTAATTAAATCACCGACAGCCGTTGGAAAATTTTCATCCGGATCTGCTTGCTCAGGTACAACAAAAACATCAAACCCTTCCTGAGTCAGAACTGGCAACACATTTTTTGAACCTGCTCCATGAATTGGAGAAAAAACAATCTTTGCGCTTCTCGACTTAGAAACTGATAAACTTCGTACCTTTTCCCAATAAATTTTATCTATGTCTTCCCCAAGCATTGCCACATATCCACCCACCTTAGCTTCCTCAAACCCCATCTGTTTAACCTCAGCAATATTTTGCACCAGCTCCATAAACTTCTGATCTAAAGGTGGCACTACTTGACCACCGTCCGTCCAATAAAACTTAAACCCATTATCTGTTCTTGGGTTATGCGAAGCAGTTAATTGAATACCAGCGACTGCCCCCAGATGTCTAACAGCAAAAGAAATCTCCGGTGTTGATCGAAAAGAATCAAATAAATAACTTTTTATACCATTTGCTGCCAATACGCCTGCACAGAGCGATGCAAATGGGACAGAATTTTTCCTGACTTCATGCCCAATAACAACTCCCATATTCATACTCTCCGGACTCACTTCCTTCATAAACTGGCACAACGCCTGAGCCGCCTCACCAATTGTTCTCAAGTTTATTTTATTTGGTCCGGGACCTAATGACCCTCGTATACCACCTGTACCAATCTCTATGTGTTTATAAAAACAGTCTTCTAAATATGAATACTTTTTTTGTTCAATAAGTGAATTTATCTGATCACGAAACGATAAATATTCATCTTCACTTAACCATTTAGCTAAGTTCTCATAAGCCTCCTTGCTTAGCTTATCTTCCAAATCTTGGATCATCGCAAATCTTGTTTTAATAATTCAACCACTTCTTTTGGATCCACTACATTCACATTAACCCCTGTAGCTAATTCAAAACCAGCTTGAATTGTAAGCTTCGGAATTATTCTCAAATAGAAACTATTTGATGTTGAAATATAATAATTGTAAGCCACACCATATTCTTTCCAATGGAGGTGTGGCTTGCCAGAATGCTTTTGCAATAGAGATTCTTCGGACAAATGAGTAATTAATGCACTAATAGTTTTTTGTGTTAAATTTCCGGCCGTTAAAATATCATCATCACCAAAGTCCTCGAATCTTTTATTTGAAACAATCCAGACTTCATATGGATATTCTGAATATTCCGGAACTACTACGCTAAAACCACCCTCGATTAAAATATTTTCAACTTTAGACTGTTTTTCTAGTTGATCGAATTTCACTTCATTGTCTACAACTATGATTTGTGAATGCGGGTGTTCTAAAGATGCTCCAGCAAATTTTCCAAAATTACAAAAAATACTAACCTGCCCAGTATTCCTTAGTGCAAGATACCTATTAAGGTACATGCGAAAAATATCGCCCACTTCATCGCTATTCATTTTTTCAACAGTCTTATTGTGATCGGCTGAGTGAATAATCACTTCGTGTATATCAGCTATTGGATATTTATTATTAATACTTACTACTTTCCAATTATCGACAGACTCCCCGACGAAAGTAACAATATTCTCTTCTGTAATATTTTCTTTACAAAAAGGACAATAATCTTTACTTTTAATCTGCGACTGATCTGGTCTTTTTGTTCTATCAGTGGCAAAAATTGTATATCTATTCCCTTTCTCGTCTGCTCTATAATTCATAATTAACTTAATTTTACCTGAATAGTCTTTTTTTCAAAACCATAAACACAAAAACTACCAAACTTAGTTGCCTTTTGATTCTCCAAGGCTGACTTACTAACCTAAAAAGCCATTCTAATCCTATTTTTCTCACGACTCTCGGTGCCCTTCGGACATTACCTGTCAAATAATCAAACGATCCACCCACCCCCATCAAAACTTTTGCATCAACTTTACCCAAGTTCCTCTCAATCCAATACTCTTGCTTTGGATTACCATATGCAACAAAAAGGAAGTCTAATTTAAGTCCTGCAATTTTTTCTCTAATTTGTCCGTCTCTTGAAGATTCTGGAGAACCCGACAAGGCAAACGGCACAGATATGGCAGGATAGGCACGCGTAATTAACTTTGCCAACTTTTGAGCTGTATTACCCTTTCCTCCCAAAAGTCCAATTCTCCACCCCTTCTCGTTCGAAAGTTTAATTACCATCTCCATAAAATCTACACCACTAATTCGATTCGGCCTACCTTTGCCTAGAATTCTTGATGCCCAAACTATTCCAACGCCATCAACAAGGCTAATATTTGCCCGATTTATAATATTTTTTAGTCTTGAATCAGCCATTGATCTTACAATAAATTCCGGATTAGGCGTGACAATATAACCACCTCTTAACCTTAAATCAGATAACTCTTCCAAAGCTTTTGCGTTTGATAAGTTATCAAACTGAACTTCAAATAGACTGAATTTCATAATTCGTAAACTCCAACTATCTGATCAAAAAACTTTCTAGTCTTAATGGCTGATGTTTTCCAAGAAAAATCCTTCGATCTTTTTATTGCCAGTTTTGAATATCTAGCATGTATTGATTTTTTAGTCACCAGCTGCAACATCTTTTCAGCAATATCATCGACCGACTTTGGGTTAACCAATAATCCAGATTTTTCTACAACCTCAGTAAGTGACGACCCTTTAGCTACAACTACTGGCGTGCCCACCGCCATAGATTCCAAAATCGGTAAACCGAACCCTTCGTACAACGAAGGCAGAACAGTTATTTTTGCATTTTTGTACATTGCGGGCAAAAACTCATCCGGCACATATCCCAAAAATTTTACATTTTTCTTGACACCTAGTTTTTTGGGCATTCGCAAAATATCTTCGTAATTCCAGCCTTTTTTCCCAACAATTACCAAATCGACACCATCAAGCTTTGGAAAAATTTTAGCATAAGCTTCAATCAACCTAGACAAATTTTTTCTTGGCTGAATTGTACCCACGAACAAAATATAATCTTTCAACTCAAACTTCTTTTTTACCTCGACAATACTCTTTTTTGAAATTTTGGTATTAAACACTTCCTCGTCAAATCCTTCATAAATTACTTTAGTTTTTGAAACAGCTTGTGGACAAAAATTAACAATATCTTTTTTGGTTGTTTGAGAAACTGCAATTAACCCATCTGCATTCCTAATCGCGTATTTAGTCGTAAAATCTAAGTAATATTTGTGAGGAAACTTATCGTATTGAGGTAAAAACTGTACACCAAGATCATGAATCGTTACCACATACTTCAAACTTTTTTTGCCTAAAATTGGCATAGTGTGGGATGGAATAAATAAAATATCGAGTCTGTCTATGTAGGTTTTAAGCGCCAACCCTAATTGTGTCCATAATCTTGGTAGTACAATTCTTTTTTCGTGAGCATTAACTGGCCAACTTCGACCTGAAAATTCGCGCGTATAAAGCACAAAATCATCATCAGGATGATTCTTAATTAGTTCTTCAATAGTCTTGAGACTATAATTCTCCGTTCCTGTTCTTTGGCTTCCAAACGATCTTGATGCATCTATTCCAATTTTCATTTTTAAATTCTACCTTATTAAGAAAATATTATTGACATTAATCACTTCCTCGTTGTGGACTTCTTTGTTCGCAGAGAAGAAATTAATCATTTCCTTGTGATTGATTTTCTTACTCGCAGAGAA
>CAYQLK010000023.1:9828-14541 GCA_964418515.1 uncultured Gammaproteobacteria bacterium
TTATACAAATCAATGTGCTCTAAAGCAACACCTGTACCGTAAACCACACATTTTAGCGGATCTTCAGCTACATGAGCTGGCACCCCAGTTTCCAAAGTTACGAACTTGTCAAAATTCTTCAAAATCGAAGTTCCACCGCTCATAACGATTCCCTTATCAATAATGTCAGACGACAACTCAGGCGGTGTTTGTTCCAAAACCCCTTTTATTGCACCAACAATTGCTTTAAGTGGTTCAGAAATAGCCTCAGTTATTTCGGTTGAACTAACAGTTATTGTCTTTGGCAGTCCAGAAATTGAATCCCTACCCTTCACATCCATAGTCTTTTCTGGGTTCAAAACCAATGCGCTTCCGATTCTTAATTTAATTTCCTCAGACATTCTTTCACCAATAATTAAGTTATGCCTTCGCCTTAGATAAGTCGCAATTGATTCATCAATTTTATTTCCCCCAACCCTCACACTCTCATGCACAACCACTCCACCTAACGAAATAACAGCCGCTTCAGCTGATCCTCCACCAATATCAATAATCATACTCCCACTGGCTGCACCTATGGGAATTTTTGCACCAATAGCTGCCGCAAGTGGCTCATCGATTAAATATGCGCGCTTTGCCCCAGCAGACATTGTTGCATCCAAGACCGCCCTTCTTTCAACCTGAGTAACACCCGCAGGGACACAAATCATTACCTCTGGCTTAAATAGTCGACTCTTACCACAAACGTGGTCAATTAAATATCTAAGCATTGCCTGGGTAATTTCATAATCAGCTATCACTCCATCTTTTAGAGGCCTAAGTGCTGTAATGTTTTCCGGTGTTCTGCCCAACATTTCTCTTGCCTCATTCCCCACCGCAACTACTCGACCATCATCAGTCGCAACCGCCACAACCGTAGGCTCACTCATAACCACTCCAACAGACTCAAGCCAAACCAAACAGTTGGCCGTACCTAAATCTATTCCAATCCTTTTACCAAACTTAAATTTTTTCAATTATTTTTCGTTAAACTCTTCTAAAATTTATATTTTATAAGCACCAAATTATACCTAAAAAAAGACAAACCCACACAGTTGCTTAATAAGTAACTTCATATTATTATTAGCTCGACAAATTCGCATATCATTACAAATACTATTTAGTACCACATGTCGTTAACTGCTCACAGAATAATAATCACTTTAACAACAGCAATTGTTCTTCTCATCGCGGGCATTTTCGCAATATTCTGGGCGCGAGGGTTTAAAATCAGCCCTCAAACAGGTATTAGTCGAACAGGGCTTATTGTTGCCAATTCTGTTCCTGACGGAGCCAAAGTTTTTCTAGACGACAAACTTGTTTCTGCCACAAACGCCACAATTTCTTTTCTAGAACCTAAAAAATACAGAGTCAAAATAACCAAAGATGGATTTACTACTTGGGAAAAAGACATCGAAGTCCAAGCTGATCTGATTAACGAAATAGATGCTCTCCTTTTCCCTCTCGCACCAGAACTCAAACCACTTACCCTTTCAGGTGCATCTAATCCACAACTTTCTCCAGATGGACAAAAAATTGCCTATACCAGCTCTGGTGCTGAAAAAGGTGGAATTTGGATCAACGCAATGTCAGACGGACCACTAAGTTTTAACAAAGGGCCCAAAAATGTAGTCAAAAACACCACCTCAATCGATTTTGACAAGGCCAACATTACTTGGTCTCCATCATCAGACGAAATATTGGTTCAAACCGTAAATGAAGCCCCAAAATACTACCTCTTCGACACTTCCAGAACATCCAACCCTCTTACCCCAATTTCCGAAGTAATTGCCTCTGAAACTCTGGTTGATTGGCAAGACACAATCAGATTATTGCAAACTAATTTAGTCGCTAATCTTCCTGATTCTGTTAGATCTGCAGCCGAACAAAACCTTGAAACAACTACCCCCACTCCAACTCCAAAGACAAAAACCTCCGTCGCAAACAAAACAGAAAGCACAAGTTCTGCAAAACTAGAACTTAATTATTATCCATTCAATCTAAAATTTTCTCCAGATGAAGAAAAAGTCCTCTACAAACTTTCCGAGAACAACTCATTCTCCTACAGAATATATGATCTCAAACTGAAAAAAGAGTCAGTTGTCGGCACACTAGATCAGGAAACAAAAGTCGATTGGTTCCCCGACAGTGCTCATTTAATTATTACCTCCAAGGATGGAATTTCGATTGTTGAAACAGACGGCAACAACAAACAATTATTGTTCTCTGGCGACCTCGGTAAACAAAAAACCGCATTCCCTTGGCCAGATGGATCCAAAATCGTTATTGAGGCAAACTTTAATATTAACAACTCAAGCCAATCCAACCTTTATACTTTAATATTGCGCTAAATACAGCTTCAAGTTTTTCGTAATAGACACCAAAAGCACTGCAGAAAACTAGCTAGATATTTTTTTCGACTACACAACAATCTGCCATTCAAATCGCCCAGCTCTCAGCATAAATATCAAAATCACCAACAAGATGTTCAAATATCTAGCTGCACTTTAAAACTATTTTCAGAGTTGCGCTTATACGAATCTAAGGAACCAATTCTTGCCAACTAGTTCGACTAACTCCCAAAATACTTTCACCACTAAACAAATAAACTATTCTTGGGTCATAAGTAAATTTTTCAGCGGGAATTAGATTACTAGGATCAACCAATGGATCAATTATCCTATCAAATGTTGCACCAGTAAAGTAAACAAGTCCACCCAAAACATTAAGCTGTTGTGAAAAAGACGAACTTGGCACACCTGCCCTGCTATCAAAACTTCCTCCAACTACCATATAAGCATCAACCTGAGTTACAGCCCAATCAACATTAACATCTCCATCAACAAGAAGTATCAAAGCTGCATCATTATCACCTGCTGGAAGATTAAGATCGGTATTTATCGTTAAATCACCCTCAACAATCAATACTGTCGGAGCAGTCGGCATGGCAAACCCAGAATTAATTGTCTGATCACCAGCAATAGTATAAACACCACCAGTCACTGGAAACAAATCTGTCGTTGTAACCGCTCGAGAATAAAACAAGTTTTTTAAAGAATTATATGAGCTAGGATTTACTGCACTATTCGAATTTGTACTAACCCAATCATTACTAGAATTAAAATTCGCATTCGTTGTTCTAGACAAAACTAATCCAGTTGCATTATATGACCCAGCAGGACTTGAGTAATTTAGGTCAATATTAGATCCAGACTCAACACTTCCACTCACAGTCTGCAGCCAAGAACTTAAGTTCTGAGCAGTAAAAAATGTCGAATCCCCAGTTTGCACTCCAGTACATTGATTATCCGCAACCACATACCAAGTATATATAACCCCTACTGGCAAGAAATCATTTCCAGCTAAATATGGCTGACCGGACCAGACCGCAAAAACCTGATCCCAAGTTAAATATGTATTCGTAGTAATTACATCAGGCAACTGAGACTGTCCTTGTGGGGTTACTTTAAGCGCATATGAACTAGCTCCAGAATTTCCCCCTGGCCAAGCATTGGTCCAACTGAAATCAGGCCGATGCGGTGCCGTAGATCCAGCAGCGGGCGCAAGATTAGTAAACGCCACAGGAGGATTGACTGCGCACGAAGAACAAGATGCGCTACTCGTATCAGACAAAAATCCAGATATTTCATTCAAAAAACCTGTCTTAACAGCAATTATACGGAATGTATATGCTGTACTTGGCTGTGGCGCATAGTTAAATATTGTCGCAGGAGGTGTTAGTGCAAACAAATTAACTGTCGACCATTGCAAAGTAAAAGTCGATCCAGATACGGTTTTTGAATAGGTTTGCGCCCCAACAATTACTTCAACTATATAATTTGTTGCAGGGGCATCTGGCACAGTAATCGTATCCGACCAGCTAATATCATAAGCAGGACTATCATTAACACAAACCTCAACCACAGAATCAAGTGTTACTACCCCAGGATAAGGGGGCGTACACGCACTAGTCAAAACATTTACAATATTCGAATCGGTCGTTGGTGGTGTACTGGCGTTAGTTGCTTTTAATTGATAAGAGTAAGTAGTTCCGCAAGTTCTGCCTGTGTCAGAATAACTTAAAGTCGCAGCGGTAACAGTATTAATAAGCACTGAATCACGATAAATTTCATAATTAACAGCATTTGCAGAAGAAGTCCAAGACAAATCAATTTGCGTTTGAGAAAATGGAACACCAGATAAAGTAAATGGGCCAGGCAAACAAACCTTTGTAACTGCAAAAGCTGTGTTGGAAAGTGTCGACCCTGAACCATTAACAGCCGTCAATTGATAATTATATGAAGTATTACAAACTAATCCTGAATCTCGATATACGCGCGGATTAGCCGCTGGCTGACTCGCAATTAACACACCCTGCCTACGAATTTCATAAGTAACTGCATTACTTGACGCTGTCCAGCTAAGATCAATTTCGGTTTGAGAAAAGGCTACAGCAGTTAATGTAAACGCTCCAGGCAACGGCACACATGCCCACGGACCAGTAGTTACTGCTCCATTTGAGTTCCAAGTTATTGTCCCTCCTGATCCGTTTGCTCTAACCTGATAATTGTATTGATGTCCGCAATACTCACTATTATCTGTATAATTTGTTGCCAACCCTGTACTCGATAGATAGACACCGTTCCTATACACATCATAACTAACAGCACCTGAAGCACTTCCCCATGAAACAAA
>CAYQLK010000024.1:0-14084 GCA_964418515.1 uncultured Gammaproteobacteria bacterium
TTTGGCTCGAATGCTGTGACTATTACTGCTGGATTTTTCAATTCAATTTTTTCAGTTATGACAATGTTTGTTATTACTTTTTATTCACTTCTATATTGGGAACAAATTACGAACATGATAAAGTCACTTTTTACAGGCGAAAATGAAAAAAGAGCTGAAAAGCTTATCAAGAACTTAGAGTTTGGACTTGGCGCTTGGGTAAGAGGGCAAATAACCCTAGTCATAATTATTGGAGTAATAACCTATATTGGATTAGCGTTACTTGGTGTACCGTACGCCTTACCCTTGGCAATCGTTGCAGGACTATCGGAAATTGTGCCAGTAATAGGTCCGATAGTTGGAGCAATCCCAGCAATTCTTGCGGGGTTTACTGTTTCCCCAATTATCGGTATTGCCACCGTCGCACTGTATTTTGTAATTCAACAACTAGAAAATAATCTAATTGTTCCATCAGTAATGAGAAGAGCAATCGGTATTAATCCCTTGGTTACCATTCTGGCATTAATTATTGGAACAAAGCTTTATGGAATAATGGGGGCAGTGTTGGCTGTACCAGTTGCGGTCACAATTAAAATATTTGTAAACGAGTTTTTTGTCGGTAGACTTCTAAAAACAAAGAAAGATTAATTTTTATCAGGAAGCGAATAAGCCAGATTCTGTTTTAACGGCCATCTATCTAGTATTGCCAAAAGACAATATTTCTAAGGTTTTCCCATTAGATGCCCAACTTTTAAACCTTGGCGCAAATACCTCAAACGGTTTATTTCGTGGTTGCTGCGGGGAGGATTGCCCGTTTCACTCCTTCAAATAAATGAAGGCATCGTCACTGTTGCTCTCGTGTTCAGTTAATTCCGAACCCGCCTTGATAAATCAAGGACTAGCGCTTACGCGTCACCGTTTACACGGCGCACCCTTTGCACGCAGTCTGGACTTTCCTCTGTATTGCTACAGTAGCCGAGCTGCTTCCTGACAACCATAATTATATCATTTATAACCAAAATAAAAATACTCTAGGATATTAGTTAATCAAATTTTTATCCATAGCGATATTCGTATTATCTTGCGTTAGCTTCAGGTTTCCTGAAGCGAAGGACGTAGCTCAAATACTAGATAATTTTGATAGAAGCATAAATTGCGCCGTATTTGAGCGAGTAACTATTATTTACCTATTGCAATATTCGTGTTATCTTCGTATTATCTATACAAACCCTGCCTAATAATAAATATTGGGCATGACTACAAAAATATTAACTACATCAGCATTACTCAAAAATTCCCTAGTCACCGTTGAAGTTGATCTAAACAATCACGGACTACCTAGCTTTGAAATTGTTGGTCTTGGAGATAAAACCGTTGAAGAGTCCAAGTCGAGAGTAAGATCCTCAATTGTTAATTCAGGTTTCAATTTCCCAATGCACCATTTAACTGTCAATCTAACCCCAGCCGATGCCAAAAAAGAAGGCTCACATTTTGATTTGGCGATATTAGTCGGCATTTTATCTGCATCGGGTCAAATATCAATTGGCGAATACTCAAACTGGTTATTTTTTGGGGAAACCTATTTAGACGGACAACTTACTCTTTCTAAAGGAATTTTGTCAGAGCTGTTAACTGCAGAGAATTTGGGTCAGGTAAACATAATTGCCCCAATCTCATGCAAACCAGAAATTGAAAATTCGTTTCTCAATTTAAATGTCATCTTTGTCGATTCACTCCAAGCCGTATGTAGAATAATAAACGGGCTTGAAGTTCCGGAAATTTGTTCAATATCTGCAAAAAAAATTAAAAATAAAAACACAAACCCTGAACTTGATTTTAAATATATTAAGGGACAGTCATTAGCAAAAAGGGCATTAGAAATTGCAGCAGCAGGAAGGCACAATGTGCTTTTTTATGGGCCACCAGGAACAGGAAAAACTTTGCTAGCAAAAACATTTCCAACAATTCTTCCTGATTTAACCAGTCAAAAAGCGAAAGAAGTATATTCAATTTTTGTCGACGCTAATCTTGAATCAAAAAGAGTTGAATATTTTACCCCTCCTTTTAGAAGTCCCCACCATTCTGCTTCCTTGGTTGGTATTGTTGGCGGCGGACCAAAAGCAAAACCCGGAGAACTATCACTTGCGCACAACGGAATTTTATTTTTAGATGAGATGTCAGAATTTCCGAGATCAATTCTTGAATCAATAAGACAGCCAATGGAGGACCATGAAATATTAATTTCTAGATCAGGTAATAAGATTTCTTTTCCATCAGATTTTATTCTTGTTGGCTCAACTAATCCTTGTCCTTGCGGTTATTATCGTAACCCACTAAAGGCATGTAGTTGCACATTTTCTCAGCTTGATAATTATAGAAAAAAACTATCTGGTCCGATTTTGGACAGAATTGATATCTTTGTCTCTGTCAATGATTTGCCACCTAGTGTCATGGTTTCAGCGGTGAATGAGGAGTCGTCAAACGTTATTAAGGCCAGAATTATTAACGCAGTCAATTTTGCAAAAGAAAGAAATAATAATGAGTTGGTTTATAACTCAAGATTATCGAATAAAAATCTAATTCAAAAAATTAATTTTGCCAAAAAAGATTTAGATTATTTTGTTGAAACAGTCGACAAGTTAAACTTATCACCAAGATCAATTTGTAAGATTTTGAAAGTTTCAAGAACGATCGCTGATTTGGATAAATCAACTTGTGTTGAGAAAAAACATTTTTCAGAAAGCCTAGCCTTTAAAATTAATCTTCCGAGTCTTTAATAAAAAAAGAAAATCCCCAACATAGTCATGTTTCTATTCAATGAAAGGAAACACTTTTTCTTTGGGGGTTTTCTTCAGACGGTAATCCAATAGAAAACTACTTGGATGCTCCGATTTTGTACATTCCACAACCACAAACTGGGCAATTACCCTTGGTTGCAGGTTTACCATTTTTCATAGTAACAGGTACTGGATCTTTCATCTCTCTTTTTGTACGACACTTAACGCAATATGCTTCCATTTATTCATTCACCTCCTTTTTGTATATAGCCTCATTTGAGGCTAAGTTATGCCTGTAGCTACAGTAGCACCTTTTTTAAAAGCTTGTCAAGCTTATGCAAATTTGTAGACTTAAAATCGCCACCGCAATGATTAAGACTTTAATTATGTCTGATTTAATATTTGGGATATCGCCATGAGTATTAATCGTTATTTCTTTCATATCTGAATTGTTTTTGGTCTTAACCGTTAAACTCCGCTCATTTTTTGATGATCTAATTGCACCAGCTAGTTCTCTAAGTCTCCGTTCGTTTTGATTTATATTTTTTCGATATGCCATTTTGTTTGTTTTAGTTCAAGATTATTTTTAGTAAAAAGCCTACCTATATGATTTCTTCTTGCAGAAAAATTGTACAACACTTAAGAGGCTAAAGACCAATAACTTTAAATAAGCTATTCGAATTATTTTGAGATTAAGTACCGTTAAAGCTATTGAAAATAACTTGACTATTATGTATAAGTTATCCAAAGGAAGAAAATTAAATACTAGTTAGTACTCCTGCCTTAAAAAAAACAAGTTTAAAATTTTATTTCAAAAATTTCCTAATGCAAATCTTTAACAAGGGCCTTACCAGGGAAACTTTAATTGTCTCAAGTGTAGTTCTGTTTATACTTTCTACGGCGTCGTCGTTGGTTTTTTTCTCTAAAACTTCAGTTGGTAGCGGTTTAGTGTCGAAATCAGGATTTAATTTGACTGATAAATCTGGAGTTGATGAAGCTGGTGTTAAAGACCAGCCTTGTCCGCTAAATGGACAACTTCACACCAAAAATCAAAAAGATATTTGGGAAAAAAGACCACCTCTAGCTGTTATGGTAGAAAATTCAACTGATGCTAGACCTCAAGGGGGTTTAACTCATGCAGATGTTGTTTATGAGGCAGTTGCTGAAGGTGGAATAACTCGTTTTATGGCGATGTTCCTATGTCAAGATGCTGGAGACATTCATCCTGTTAGGTCCGCAAGAACATATTTTCTTGATTGGTTATCTGAATACAATGGCGCCCTTTATGCTCATGTCGGCGGAGCTAACACGCCAGGTCCAGCAAATGCTCTTGGACAAATTATTGATTATGGAATTCGCGACATGGATCAGTTTGGTCTAGGGTTTCCAACCTATTGGAGGGGCGCAGATCGTGTCGCCCCACACAATGTCCACACTACTACAGAAAAACTTTGGAAGGCTGGTTTAGATCGCGATTGGGGTCCCGAGGTTGATGGTGAAAGATGGGATGAGAGTTTTGTACCTTGGAAATTCAAAGACGATTCAGCGTCCACTGCCGCTACTGCCTCAAAAATATTCGTACCATTTTGGACACAATCAATTACCGATTACGGGGTTAACTGGACATATAATCCAACCACCAATACTTACGACAGAAGTCACACGAGTACGGGGGCTTTTGCAGACACAACTAACAATTTAACTACTTCTCCTAAGGTGGTTATCGTTCAGTTTCAAGAAGAGTCTGTCGCTGACGATGGATATGATGCCGGACAACATTTGCTTTACGACAATAAAGGTGTCGGAACTGGGCTACTGTTTCAAGACGGAACCGCAACAGCCATAAAATGGAATAAAAAAACAAGACTTGATCGCTCTGTCTTTACTGATGCTAAAACAGGCAAAGAGGTAGAGTTAAATCGTGGACAAATTTGGGTTCAGACCGTGCCAACATTTTCCGAACAAGACGTAACTTACAATTAAATTATTATTAATATACTTCTTCTCTGTTTAATCCCTTAATAATTTAGGGTAAAATAGTTGTACAATTTCGCCTATCGACATTAAAGATGCTTAAATATCTTATCGTTTCCAAAGTCAGAGTAAAAATACTCGAGCTATTACTTACTAACCCTAATGAGGTATTTCATGTTCGTGAAATTACCAGAAGAACCAACGAAGAAATTAATGCGGTCAGGAGAGAGTTGTCGCATCTGGAAGATTCTGGTTTCTTAACTTCGGAAAGACGCGCCAATCGTTTGGTTTATTTTTTTAGATCTGACAATATTTTATATCAAGATTTACTTTCAATGGTCTACAAGACATCTGGATTAGGGGGGAAAATTGTTAAAAACAAATCCAAGCTCGGCAAGATAAAATTTGCCACTCTATCTTTATCATTTGCAAAAGGTAAGCCATACAATCCAGATAAAATTGATTTGCTTGTAATAGGGGATGTTGCTTTAACAGATTTAGCAAAGATCGTTCGAGATGAGGAGATTAGAATTGAAAGAGAAATAAACTTTACTCCAATGACGGAGGAAGAATTTGTTTTCAGAAAAAATAGAACCGACCCGTTTATTGAAGAAGTGCTTAGATCCCCAAGGATTATGTTGATTGGGGATGAAGAAGACCTTTTGCGAGCCAAGGCAGCTGTTGTATCCTAGAGATATATGTTATTTCGCAAAGGATCAAAACCAAGAAGGGTTCTGTTTTTACCGCTTAAATTTGTACTTCAACATTCTGGGGTCTTATTTTTACTAGGATTTTTCCTCCTAATTGTCGCAGTTGATATTCCTCGTACTCCCGTAAAATTTAATATCTTTAACAAAAATATCGACGTTTTTGTAGTCCACCCTAAAATCAATCTAAATAAGCTCGGTATCAACTTCGAGCGTGACTTAGAACCCAAGCTGGGGCTCGACCTTCAAGGTGGGGCCGATATCACCTTGAGGCTCAAAATGGAAAACATTCCATCCACAGACAGGGATGCTGCTCTGCAATCAGCTAGAGACATAATTGAAAGGCGGGTAAACGGTCTTGGGGTATCAGAGCCAGTAATACAAACTTCCAAAGTCGGGGAGGACTACCGAATTAATGTTCAATTAGCTGGCATTAGTGATGTCAATCAGGCCTTAAGTTTGATTGGTACGACCGCACAGCTAAAATATAAAGAATTAACCGATAAGGCCCGTGATGCTAGTGCATCTGCAACTTTGACCCAAGAGGATGAAATATATAAAGATACAGAATTAACAGGGAACGACCTTAAGCGAGCTACAGCCACCCCCGCCTCCGGCAACACAAATAGTATTTCATCATCAGGTACCTACGTAATTACTTTGGAGTTTACCGGCGAAGGTGGGAAGAAATTTGAAGATATAACTTCACGAAATATTGGCCAACCCATTGCAGTATTTCTAGACGACCAATTAATTACTCAACCTACGGTTCAACAAAAAATTTCAGGTGGGACAGCTCAAATTAGTGGCGATTTTGACGCTCAAGGAGCAAAAAACTTAGCTAATCTTCTAAACGGTGGCGCACTTCCAGCCCCAATCGAAGTAATCAAACAGACAAATGTTGGTCCGAGTCTTGGTAGTGAGTCATTACAAAAAAGTCTAATTGCAACTTTAGTCGGCCTTGTTTCGGTCATAATTTTTATGGTCATTTACTACAGATGGCTAGGGGTAGTAGCGTCGGTTGCATTAATTTTTTACACATTACTAACATTTGCGATATTTAAGTTTGTACCTGTTACGCTTACCCTTGCTGGGATTGCAGGATTCGTTCTTTCAATTGGTATGGCAGTCGATGCAAATATTTTGATTTTTGAGAGAATTAAAGAGGAGAAAAAAAGAGGTCGTGATACAAAAGTCGCAATAAACTTAGGGTTTGATAGGGCCTGGAGTTCGATTCGCGACTCGAATGTTTCATCACTAATTACCGCAGCAATCCTATTTTATTTTGGGTCTTCGATAGTTAAAGGTTTTGCTATTACTCTTGCCATTGGTGTGCTCATATCAATGTTTTCAGCTATAACTTTTAGCAGGAGACTACTTAAGATTTTTTACAAATAAATATGGAAAATTCTGCCGAAAACCACTCACCCAAAAACACTAAAACTGAAATTGCTCCAGATTTTTTTGAGAAACTGTCTAATATTTTAGAAACTAGTCAACAGAAAGCGCTTAGCGCTTTAAATGAAAAACATCAGGCAGTCCTTAGTTGGGCATCCAGTGTTGGTATACCAGTTGAAAATATATTTCCCAAGCTAGTTCACTTCGTAACTGTTCCTGTCTTGTCTGCAGCGATGCTGACATCTTCAATGCTGCCAGCGGTTCCATCAGCAGTCAGTGCAGTACAAAATTACTCATCGACTCAAGTTGCACAAACTCAAGCTAAAGAGGCACCAGTAGTTAGTAATGCTGAGCTACTGGCGAGCATTCAACTGTCGTTACAAGCTGGGCCCAATATTACAAACGAACAAGCTCAAGAACTTTCTGGTTTCGTATCACAAATTACTAATACCAAAGCGACTCCAGAGCTTGAAGGTTTTAGGTTAAATAAAAGTTACGGCAAAATTGGCGGGGAACAGCATATGCCCAGGTATCCAGGCGATACAGTTTCTGATCAACTTCAAAATCCTGATGACTTCGCAAAGTATGCTAAGTCAGGCATGACACCTGGACGTAGCGCTTGGGGATATTTTGCACCCACCAAACAAGCACTAACTCCAGATTTAATTGAAAAGGAAAAATATTACTTTGCGGTCCAGACATTCCTATCACCCAACTGGAAAGGCAATGTTAAAGAAGCATATAAATGGTTTAAGCATCGTAAGGTTGTTGCTCTTAATCCAGTAAACGGTAAGGCTGTGGTTGGTGTCATTGGGGACGCAGGTCCAGCAGAATGGGTCGGTAAAGCTTACGGAGGATCTCCTGAAATAATGCAATATATGAGGGCATGGGATAAGCCAGCAAAAGGCGAAATTTTGTTGTTTTTTGTTGATGATCCTGAGAATAAAATTCCTCTTGGACCTGTTAATATAAATTATTAAAATCAAAGCTATGTTAATAAGCATAAAGAAAAAATCATTGCTAAAAAAATTAAATCTTGATGATTTGAGCGAAAATCAATTAACCAAGGTTTGGCCACTTATTGCCAACCTCTATCAAACCAAACTGCTTGATAATTTGCTTCAATTGCTGCCTGAAGAGGATAAAAAGAAACTTTTACTTTTGTTGTCAGAGAGTGATGACATCAAAACCAAGAATTTTCTTAACTCAAGAGTTGCCAAATTTGATATAAAACTTGACGAGATAACTAATAAGATTGAAGGCGAAATATTAGAAGATGTACTATCAGCAAAATAACCTATGAATCGTTTTGACAAAGTCAGAAATATATTTTTTATAATCTCAATTGTAATTTTTGTAGCCTCAATAATTTCAATCTTTGTCTTCAGGCTTAAATTAGGTATTGATTTCACTGGTGGAACCAAATACGAAGTTGAGTTTGAAAACCTTCCCGACAGAAAACTTGTTGAAGAAGCAGCTTCAAAAACACAAAACGAATTAGTAAGCATTCAGCAAAGTGGAGAAAAATCCTACCAAATTCGATTTAAACCAACTACAGCCGAAAATCTCAAAAATCTTAACAAAGAACTAGAATCATTCAAACCCAAAGAGCTTAACCTAGAAATCATTGGTCCAAGCGTTTCAGAAGAGATAACCAAACAGGCATTTGTTTCAATGGGTTTAGCACTTTTAGCCATTATTGTTTATATTACATGGGCTTTTAGAAAGGTTCCCAAGCCAACTACTCCACTAGCATTTGGAATTTCTGCGGTAATAGCTTTATTTCACGATGTAGTAATTACAATTGGAATTTATGCTATTTTAGGTAAATATTTTGGAGCAGAAGTAGATACACTATTTATTACTGCCATCCTCACAATTTTTGGTTTTTCTGTACACGATACGATAGTTACCTTTGATCGAGCCAGAGAAAATTTAATCAGACACCCAGAGAAAAACTTTGTTAACAATTTAGATAATTCCGTTTTACAGACAATCGTACGATCACTTAATACATCATTAACTGTTATTTTTGTATTAGTTGCGCTAACAATTTTTGGTGGCGAATCGATTAGATGGTTTGTTGTTACTCTGTTAATTGGAGTGATTTGTGGAACTTACTCATCTATTTTTGTCGCAACACCGATACTAATTTTGTCCCAAAAAATTAGACGATCTTAATTGATTAAGATAATCGAGTAACACATCTCTTTCGTTTTTTAGTTCGTCAGAGTCTACTTTTTCAAAAACCACTTCAAGCACTTTTCTAATATTTGGACCGGGTTTAATATTAAAAATTTCCATAACGTCTAAACCATTTACTTTGAGATCTTTTATTTCAAAATTCGTTTTATTAACCTCGACCAATCTTTCGCGAAACTTCTTTAGTCGCCAGCTTTCTCGAGTTGAACCGCTACCTAATCTATCGCCAGTTCTTACATCAATAATATCTTGTATATTTTCCTCACCAATATTTCTTATAAATCGACGAATAGCTTTATCAGTTTGGAATTCATTGACAGAAAACAAATGCCACCTAACTAATTTGTATATTCTTGTTGTGTCAATTTTTGACATATTCCATCGAGCACAAATTTGTTTAGCAATTTGCCCCCCAACAATATCATGATTATAAAAAGTCCTTACTCCCTCCTCAGTAATATCTGCAACTAATGGTTTACCAATATCATGAATTAGAGCGGCAAACTTAACTATACAGTCATCAGATGGGCACATTATCATCGACATTACATTATGTTTCCATACATCATAATTATGGTGTCTGTTTGGACTTTTTTGTTCGACTCCGAAGCATTTAGCAAGCTCAGGCAAAATTATTTCAATAACTTTTGAATCCCACAAAAGCATAAAATGATCATAAGAATTACAGCTTAATGCAATCTTTAAAAATTCATCCCTGATTCTTTCGTTTGCAATTTTTAATAAAATAAATCTCTGCTCGGTTAGTGCGCCAAAAGTATCCTTTTCAATTTTGAAGTTTAGCTGAATCGCAAATCGTATTGCTCTAATTACTCTTAGTCCGTCTTCAATAAATCTGTCATTAGCATTTCCTACTGAACGAATAATTTTATTTTTCAAATCGTTTTTACCATCAAACGGATCAATAAGTTCAAATTGGTCATTTTTTCTTAAAATAGCCATCGCATTAACCGTAAAATCTCTTCTCGACAAGTCATCAGCTAACGACTTGCCCCACACAACCTTATCTGGTCGTCTGCTGTCTGAAAATCCAGACTCACTTCGATATGTTGTAATTTCATAGAAACTATCACCAACATTAACTCTTACTGTTCCAAATGCATTGTCATAAAATCCATCAAACATTTTTAATATTTGTTCTGGTGTGGCATTTGTCGCAAAGTCCCAATCTTTGACTTTGTGGTCAATTATTAAGTTTCTTACTGCTCCCCCAACAATCGCGATTTCAAATTTGTTTTTTTCAAAAACATCTAAGACTGAAATCACTTCCTTTGGGATGTCATTAAAATTCATATCGATATCAAAAAGTGTATATTGTTAATTCTGTCTATTTTAGCTTAAATAATCAAACACTTTTTAACATGACTCAAGATACAATTTGGAAAATACAAACAAAAAAGCCATCAGTAAATCTTACCCTGCCTGAATTGTTTGATATTTTGCTTCAAAATAGAAATTTAACCACTGCCAAAGATATTGAGGATTTTCTCTCACCGAACTTAAATGGAATTACAGAAATGATTTTTGAAGACATGCAAAAGTCTATTTTAAGAATCGAAAAAGCCATAAAAAATAAAGAAAAAATATCTGTTTATTCAGATTATGATGCTGACGGTATTTCTGCTGCCGCCATTCTTTGGGAAACACTAAAAAGCCTTGGAGCAGATGTTATGCCATATATACCCGACAGAATTAAGGAAGGTTATGGATTTTCTTTAGCCGGAATAAAGTCTGTTTCAGATACTGGAGTCAGTTTAATTATTTCTGTTGACCATGGGGTAACCGCTGTTGAAGAAATAGAATATGCCAAGTCTCTTGGGGTCGACGTTATTTTGACAGATCATCATATTATTCCAGACAAATCACCTAGTCCTTATTCACTTATTCACACAACATTAATCTGTGGGGCAGCCGTTTCTTGGAAGTTATCTTATGAGTTGCACAAACATTTCAAGCTACCATTGGAAAATATTTACGAAAAACTTTCAATTGCCTCAATTGCAACCATTGCTGATCAGATGCCACTCACCTCTCATAATCGAGCGATTGTCAAACATGGGCTTGAATATCTTCGAACAACAAAAAGGCCGGGTCTCGTCGAATTATATAGTGTTGCTTCAATTCAAAAGTCCAAAATGGACGAGTATCATCTGGGTCATATTATTGCCCCAAGAATTAACGCAATGGGAAGGCTTGATAACGCGATACAGTCGCTAAGACTTTACTGTACTAACAGTCCACAAAAAGCCAAAGAGCTATCAAAAATTTTAGAAGAAACAAACATCAAAAGACAAAATCTTACAATGACTGGAGTTACTGACGCCTTCAAACTAGTCGATGAAAATAAAAAAATTATTATTCTAGATTCTCCAGATTGGCATGAAGGAATAATTGGTTTAATTGCAGGAAGGATAAATGATAAATTTAATAAGCCAACAATTATAATTTCCAGAGGTAAACTTTTTTCCAAAGGTTCTGCTAGATCGGTTGCCGGTGTCGATATCACGGAGTTGCTCCGCACATCGTCACAGGATTTACTCGAAGATGTTGGGGGGCATACGATGGCTGCGGGATTTACTGTAAAGACTGAAAATATCGCCAAACTTAAAAAATCAATTTATGAATATTTTGAAAAAAAATATCAAAATCAAAAATTTTATAAAGAGGTTGTTGTAGAAACGGAGCTTTCACCTCACCTTATTAATTTGGATTTATATAGTAAGATTCAAAAACTTCGTCCATTCGGTAACAGTAACTCAGAGCCAGTTTTTTTGTTAAAAAATCAATTGGTTAAGCGAATTTCAAAAGTTGGATCAGACCAGTCGCACATCAAAATTGATTTGGAAAACATTTCATGTATCGGGTTTCGCCTAGCAGAAAAAAGTTCGTCAATTAGATATGGTGACTATATTGATATAATATTCAGTCTAAACCTCAACGAGTTTAATGGCAGAAGTAGTTTGCAGCTGGTATTAATCGATTTAGCTAAAACAGGTGATAAAAACATACAACGAGCTTGAACAAAAATTTAAAAAAGTTGCACCTGATGTCGACACGGGATTTATTAAGAAAGCTTTCGAATACGCGAACCTAGCGCACGATACTCAGAAGCGTGCATCCGGCGATCCTTATATTGTCCACCCGCTTAACGTTGCTTCAATTTTAATTGATTTTAATATGTATGACACTGCTGCGATTGCCGCAGCCCTTCTCCACGACACATTAGAAGATACAGCTGTTACATCTAAAGATTTGGAAAAAGAATTTGGCTCCAAAGTCAATGAATTAGTTGAAGGCGTAACTAATCTCAAATCAATTAGACTGACTTCGGATAAAGAAGAATTTGTCGAAAACCTTCGCAAAATGTTCTTAGCTGCTTCCAACGATATTAGAGTAGCAATTATTAGACTTGCTGACAGAACACACAATATGCAGACTTTAGAATTTTTACCAGCCCACAAACAGGAGAGGATTGCCAAAGAAACACTTGAAGTATTTGCACCTCTTGCTGAAAGATTAGGAATTGGTGAAATGAAAGGTTTATTGGAAGATCTTAGCTTTCCTTATTTATATCCAGAAAAATATCAAGAAACACTTAAGGTTGCAACCGAAGGTTTTGAAAAATTAGACAAGTCTCTTTCAGAAGCAGAAAGAAAAATATCCGAGATTTTAGAAAATCACAAAATTGAATACAAAATTCAATCGAGAAAAAAACACATTTACTCTCTATATCGCAAACTCAATCGACCAGAAATATCTGGTGATATTACCAAGATTTACGATCTGTTAGCGATGAGGATTATAGTCAAAGATGTCGAAAACTGTTATAAGGTCCTGGGTCATGTACACAAAGCATACAGGCCGCTACCGGGTTATCTTAAAGACTATATTGCCAATCCCAAAAATAACGGATATCAATCGATTCATACTGCATTATTTGGTCCAGGAGGAAATATTATTGAAGTACAGATTCGTGACGAATTTATGCATGAAGAGGCGGAACACGGCGTTGCCTCGCATTGGCATTATTCAGAAAAAAAACACCACTCTTCAAGCCAAGAAATAGATAAAGGCTTTGTTGCAGACGAAAGGAAAGTAGAAATAATGCGCAGACTTTCTTCTTGGCAAAATGATGTTAAGTCAAATGAGGAACTTTTAGAAAGCTTAAAAATTGATCTTTTTAGCGAAAGAATTTTTGTTTTTACTCCCGCTGGTGATGTCCAAGATTTACCAGTTGGGTCAACCCCTGTTGATTTTGCTTATTCGGTTCACACAACGATTGGCAACAATTGCACTGGTGCTTTGGTAAACAGCAAACAGGTGCCACTCGACCACAAATTAAAAAGCCACGATGTGGTTGAGATTATTACTAGCAAAAATGATAAACTCCCAAACAGAGACTGGCTTAATTTTGTTGTCACTTCCCACGCTAGATCTCAAATCAAAAAATTAAATAAATAATTATTTACAATTCTTGCTTGTCTAATTAGAATCACATTATGACAATTACTGAGTCAGCAAAAAAAATTGGGGAAACAGTCACACTTTGTGGCAGGGTTAATATTATTCGGGATCACGGAAAAATAAAGTTTTTAGATCTCCTAGACAGAACTGGATATATACAAGTTGTAATCAAAACCGGAGAAGATCTTTCACAGCAAGACACGGTTGAGATAACAGGGGAGATAAAACTAAGGCCTGAAAATTTAATTAATCAGGATATCGAAACAGGCAAAGTAGAAATGGTGGCTGAGAGTATCAAAGTGCTAAGTAAGTCTCAAGAACTTCCTTTCGACTTGTCTGCCAAAGATTTGGACTTGGCAATCGATACACTTTTGGACCACCGCCCACTAACATTAAGAAATATTAAGCAGAGAAACATTTTTAAGGTCCAATCAATTATTGCTAATACTTTTTCTTCTACTCTTAATGACCTTGGTTTCACTCAGGTTTTTACACCCAAAATAGTTTCAACGGCGACCGAAGGTGGGGCAAATTTATTCACTGTAGACTACTTTGGTAAAAAAGC
>CAYQLK010000025.1:0-10974 GCA_964418515.1 uncultured Gammaproteobacteria bacterium
TGCAAATCTTCTGGTCCAATATTATTCATAGGACTAATAGAACCGTGCAAAACATGATACAAACCAGAATAACCTCCCGCTCGTTCAACCGCCAAAACATCCAACGGTTCTTCCAACACACAAATTATACTAATATCGCGATCACGGTCGGCACAAATTTCACAAGGATTACTTTCAGAAATATTTTTACAAATATCACATAGAATCGTCTTATCTTTGAGATCCATTACAGCTTTTGCCAATCTCAAACTTTCTTCTCTCGGAGCATGAATTAGGTGATAAGTTAATCTTGCCGCACTTTTTGGCCCAATACCTGGCAAACGCTCAAACGCCTCAATCGTAGCTTGGACACTTTTTGGAATCCGCATTAATTATTTTCTTACCCCATCAAACCAGCAAAAGGGTTACCACCCTCACCCATCATAGACTGCATTCTTTTTGCGGCAACTTTTTGGGACTGGCTAATCGCTTCGTTTACTGCTTTGACTACAGATTTTTCATCATTGCCGTTAATATTAATCGAAACAATCTTCTGGCTTGCGGTAACTTTGACTGTTACACCATCTTTTTCAACTTCGATTTCTACGGAATCAAGCTCTTTTTGAATCTTCATTGCCTGATCGCGCATTTTCTTTAACTCTTTAACCTGATTTAACTTGTCAAACATATATTTCTCCTTTTTTTAGCATTGGGTTTCCCAATGCGCAGGGCGTAGTTTAATTATTTAGAAAATTTGTTGGAAACAGAATTTTCGATGTAATTAAGCGAGCACCTATTTTTTAATACCACACTATTGTACTAAACAGGCACAAAAAATACCAAACCAGTCACCAAAACTTAAAATAATTAGGGGAAAACTTAAAACTTTCCAGTAAAAATCGACTTCTTATTAGATGCTTGCACCACTTCGATCATATTTAGAGGTGAAATTTCAGATGTGCCAGCGTATTTAAGTTGGTACTGATTTTCGCCGATTTTGGTTAATGACCCAATCGCTGTCGAAAGCTTATCGCTTCTCAGTATTACGTCATATTTATCATCTTCAGGCAAACTACCCAAAGAAGCTGTTACAACAACATATACTTTATTTCCATCAATTTTTCTAAGTGCCACCCCACCAACTGAATCATCAAAACCTGTAAGTACTTGTTGTTGTGCACCTTCCGATACAGCAGACAAAATATCATCAGGCACAGCTGTACTTTCAGAAACATCCTTTAGTTTACTGGTATCAACATCTCCTTCTTTTGTACTGGGAGTACTAGTATTTGGATTATTCAAACTTTTCGCCCTGCCACAAGCCACTACAACCGTACACAAAACAAAAACCGAGAGAATATAAATTATTTTTTTCATTAGGCAGGCAATCTTTAAGTATCAATTCTCAGTATAGCAAAAAAAATCACTTTGCAAACTCTAATATTTAGGAATAAAATAGTAGCTGATGCTCAACAAAAATCCAGATGCCAAAATCACAATAACTGGACGTCATTTTCACTCACAACCCATACTTTCTAATTACGCATTCAAAAAAGCTCAGAAACTAATCCACCACTTCGATCACATCGAACACATCGCCATAACTATGGATAGAGACAAAGCTCACCGATCTAGACAAACTGTTTACGAAGTTAATATCCGCATCTCAATTCCAGGCAAAAACCTTAACCTTAGTGATGAAGGTCCGAACATGCGACAAACATTAGATTCTGCCATTAACCGTCTAGACAGAGAATTAGTCAAAACCAAAGAAAAAATCAAAACCAAACACAAAAGAGCTGGTGTTCGCAAACTACCAAACCTTTTAAGAAGAGTAAAAATCAAACGTTTCCGCAGACCTGACGACCTCTAAATCTTTAAACCGAGTTACACTTACTCCAAAGACCCTTTCCAGACAACTTAGCCTCTTTTTCTAATTGTCTGAATTTTTCCGCATATTTAACATCGGGCGGATAAGTCGCCGCTCTGGCATAACCTTCTTTGACTAATACTTCATTTACCATTCGCCCATCCTGCAAATAAACATACCGCAATAATCTTCCATATTTATCGGTCTCAGAAACATCTTTTTCTAATTTTAATTCCCCCTTAATAGTCAAATTACGATTAAAATCCGCCGCTTCTTTTGCAAAACAATCACTTGCTTCCTTGCCAGAGCCTAATTCTGGAGTATTAATTCCAATGTATCTGATTCTTTGACCATTAACATCAATCGTATCCCCATCGATTATCACCACGCTTTGAAAATGCTTAGCACTTTCGGTAGCTTCATCTAACTCTTGAGCTGAATCATAATCAGGATTATTGTCACTTAACTGTTCAAAATTATTCCAATCAAATTGTCTAACCCACATAACAAATAACACCGCAAAAACCAAAAAAACCGTAAGGATTATTAGTCCAGCTCTGTTTTTCATATGATTAAATCTTTAAGTATATGAATATTTTCACTATCTGGTCCATTTTTAAATAACCCTGGTACCTCCAAAACCAAATCAGAATTTTTAAAATAATTATGACTTGCTATTTCTCTTAAGCCCTCGATCCCAATCTGGCCATTTCCAATATTTTCATGTCTATCTAACAAACTGCCTAAACGCGCCTTTGAGTCATTAAAGTGCACAATTGGCACATTAACTCCCGATAATTTATTTTCCAATTCCTCCGCAAGCTTATCCACCTTTTCTTCAGTTGAAATATCAATTCCAAAACCCCACAAGTGAGCAGTATCAATACAAACTTCTACTCGATTATCATTAACTAGTCTCACCATTTCTGCAATTTCATCAATAGTTCTGGGGACCGATGAACCACCACCAGCGCTATTTTCGATTAATATTTTTGCATTTCCTTCAAAGTTTTCCAAAACAAGTTTTATATTTTCTGAAATATCAGAAATATTCGTTCCATCCTTTAGTGATCCTGGATGTACAACAACTCCATAAGCATTTATTTTGTCAGCTAGCTCCAAATCAGCAAGCAGACTGTTCTTCGATCTTTCCAAACTTTCTCGCAAATTACTGCCAAAATTAATCAGATAACAAGCGTGGATATAAACTTTGGCGATAAGTTTTTCTTCTCTTAATGTATTAAATTTTTCTATTTCCTCATCGGTTATTGCCCGCCTATTCCACGATCTGGGCGATGAACCAAAAATCTGCATTACTTCTGCACCAATACTCTCAGCTTTTTCGATACCACGAAACAAACCACCGGCCGTGGATACGTGACCGCCAACTCTAGAAAAATCTTGCATTCTTTACCCTATTCAACCGTTATTTTCCCAAACTTTTTAGAATCCAGATGATCATGGAATCCCCAAGCCCCAGCTTTTTCAAACACAAAACTATAACTTTCGCCAGATGGGATTGATTTCTTGGGATCAAATTCTGGGTAGTTAGTGTGTTCTGGGTGTGGTCCAGATGCCGGCCAAAACGCCTTAGAAGATTTGTTTTCAAACATCACTTTAGTTCCCAGTGCAATATTCATTGTCGCTGGACTAAAACCTTCGTCCGTGTAAACAACCACAATATCGTTTTGAGTCAGTGGCGCATTTTGGTTAGCAGTTTGGGTGTTATTGTCGCCCGTGCTTTCGTTTTGCATTGCAGGCTGTGAACTAGTACAAGCTGACAAAACCATCAAAGTGGCAACAAAACCTACCAAAAATACTCTCTTCATACTCTATTTTTTACCCCCTATTTTATTCAGTGTCTATATTTCGTCAGCAGAACCGTATTCATCCTCTTCACCAAAAGTATCAGGACTTGCTTCACCAAGTGGTCTAAGTGGATCGTAATTCAACCCTGCCCTTTCTCCAATATCATCAACATCCGTTCCTTCTCCAGTTCCTTCTTCCAAACCCTCATCTGTCATCTCTTCACTTTCATCAGGTTCGAACTGGCTCATCGGAATATCACCTTCTCTTACAAGCTCATTTTCATCTATTAACAAATCGGACATATCCTCAGGTCTTAAATCATCAAAATCAGTCATATTTTTATTGTTATTTATAATACTTAGTAAAACTTAACAAACTTAGTTCAATCAAGCAAGCCCACCTCAAGCCAATCTTCTCTACTCGTTCGAATACCTTTCTTCTAACCAAGGATCACCATGATTATTATAACCTCTTGTTTCCCAAAAACCCGGATGATCAATCGGTGTAAAAACCAAACCGTTTAGAAATTTTGCTCCTTTCCAAGCATACAAATGTGGAATTATGACCCTTACCGGCCAACCATGTTCTTTGGGGATGGAATTACCTTCAAGCTCGTAAGCTAGTAACACATTTTCTTTGTTCATATCACTAAACAAATTATTCGTTGTATACCCGTCAGCACTTTCGGCTATCACAAACTTAGCCGAATTTTTTGGCCTTACAAGTTGCAACAAATCAACAAACCTAACACCCGCCCATTTGACGTCATATTTACTCCACCTTGTAACACAGTGAAAATCCGCCGTTAATCCGCTTTTGGGCAATTTTAAAAAATCCTGCCAACCAAAAACCATTGGATTTTCTACCTCACCATAAACCGTCAACTTCCATTTATCTGGCTCAAACTCCGGCTGAATACCCAAATCAAGAACAGGAAACCTTTCATCGATTATATGCTGCCCAGGAGGCAACCTATCCGCCGACCGTTTACCTTGATAAGTTTGATCCTGAAAATGCCTTGCTACAGCAACCTTGCCCGCAACATAAGCCTCATTGTATTTTTGGTCATTATTATTATTCATAGGCTTTAAATATCATAACCAGCACCATCGCTCACATCACTACCTGCGATAATCTTCATCGCCTCATCTTTGGCTGGACAAAGATTAATAAACGGGCAAAATCCACAAAGCTTTGATGGCTTGGGAACAAAATCTTTATCTGACCCAATAGAGCTAGCAATTATTTTAGTTTTTTCCAAAGTCATATCTTTCGAACTCTTGTCAGCCGAAAACACCGATTCTTTTTCTGTTTTTAAATAAACATAACTTGCCTCATCGACCTGTTTACCAAACTTTTTTTCCGCAATGAGCGCGTATAACATCAACTGAAAATCATCTTCTTCCCGTGAACCTGTTTTGTAATCGATAATTTTTAGTTTGTTTGGTGCTACAGCATCGATACGGTCTATCCGACCGGTCAAAACCAAGTCACTGTCAATCTCTTCTTTAAAATACGACTCTCGACCCTCTGGATCCGTAACATATAAGACATCCTTGTCACCGCCTTGGCTCTCATAAAAATATTCGACCATGCTTCTGGCCATTTTGTAGTAATCCCGTTCCTGTTCAATATTGTCAAAACCTCCAGACTTACCGCGTGGATTACCCCAAGTATTTTTTAACAAATTCTTTATAGAGCCCAAACTTCTTTTCTCTTGAGGTATTTCAAAATACTTAGCGAGTACTGAATGAACAATATTTCCCATCGTTAGATCCGACGATCTTGGCTCAAACTGTTTACGATTATTTTTGACAAACTCGTCAATGTTTGCAAAATAATATTTTTTTGGACACTGCAAGTAGTCCTTCATTTTGCCAAAAGACAGAACCATAGTTATTTTTTTTGTTATTGGATTTATTTTACTCCGATATCTTAAATGTCTCGATCATTCTTTGATAAACCCACTTGGTTTGCCCATCAAGCTCAGTTAGCTCAGAATAAGTCAAAACCCAAACTTCATGCTCTCGTCTAAATATCGTCATTAAACCATTCGCACCTTTGGTATCACTAAACTCAATTCTTGTTCCTTGATATTCTTTGGTAAAAAGCAACTTTCTAGCATCGATATTTTTATCTTCCAATAATTGATCAGTTATGGTAGTGACTGACTCCTCCTCGCTAGCGGATAATTTTTCAATTTTTATTTCATGGTAATCATCGGGTTTTTTCTTCAAAGTCTCAGGATCATAATTAGCTACTAATACATAACTATTTTCATCGTCATTAGTTATAAGGTATCCATCCCAAGTTTCCGGAATACTCGCACTCCAACCATATTCCTCAGACGCAAAATCTTTTAATGGTCCAGTTAGCTGTGCAGCTGATGTCGCTTCTACTTGGGGATTCTCTGTCTCATTTTGCTCGTTTTTTACTCCCGACGACTGACACGCGGTAATAAATATAAGCGGCATTAGAAGTAGAGTTTTTTTAATCATTTGTTTACGGACTTAGTCTATAGATATTTTTGTCTCCCCCCGAAGAACTACCAATGTACAGATATTTGCCATCATAAATAGGTCCAACTATCGGGTCATCAAAACTACCCGCTACCAAAACTTGTCCTTCTCCATTATTGTCATACGCCCAAACCACCCCTCGACCTGATTCTGCACCGCCAACATAAAGTTTAGCCCCAACAAAAACCATTTTGGATGCCTGAGTTATACCAATAGCAAAAACCTCTTTAGTTAATACGCGAATATCGTATCGCAAAACCGATTCAGACGAGCTAGAAAACTGCGAAACATAAAGTCGTCCGTCATTGCCAAAAACAAGTCCTGCTGGATTTTGTAAATTATCGATTACTACTTCTGGTTCCTTTGTAATATCTTTGTTGAGTTTGTAAACAATTCCCCTGTCAAAACTTGCTGCATAAACCTCCCCCAAAGTCGAAACTGTCACCGCAGAAACTTTACCCAAATTACCTGCAAGTTTTACTACTTTTCCCAATCTATCAATCGATACAACTTGTTCTCCTGTAAAAAGTCCAGCCACTATATTTCCATTTCGATCTTTAGTCATATCAGATACAAAATCAATTGCCGGCACAAAAACAGACTCCTTTCGAGTAGACATATCAATTACCGCTAACGATCTTTGAACCCAATCAGAAACATACATTTTGTTTCCATCCACCAAAATACTTTTCGGATTTTTCTTAGTAAGTTCTGCAAACTTCTCCAAACTAGCTGTTTCTCTAATTGTTTGTTGTGATAATTCGCTTAATGATTCAGGACCACCTGATAAAAATCTATCATTTACTGAAACATCAACAGACTTAAAAGCATCAGCAAAACTCTCGTTTAATACTGATTTTTTTGAAGTATTACATCCCGTAAACACAAATCCTGTTGCAATAACAATAATAGATAGATTACGGAAATTATTAATTGAACACCTCATATTTTCATTGTAAATAGCTTGCTTGTGTTTGAGCAAGCCTCAAAACATCAAAACTTATCCACAAACCACTCAAAACCTAACTATTGTTGATAAATTAGCTATCAAGAGTAAAATATTTGCTAGCACTTTCACTCTTCAAGGAGAAATACTTGTCAACTCTTGCCGACTCATTATCGTTTGAGGAACAACTCGACATTCTCGCCAATCTTTCTGGCAATCACGGCGTCCAGCTCACATACTTGCATGGAGCGTGGACATCATCCATTGGCCACATCGAAATCCTCCACGATGATGGTCATTCAGAAACAATCGACGCAGACGGACTCCAAGTTGCCGCAAGTCAAGAAACGGCCGTCCAAACTCTTCTTCGCAAACTTGTTGAAGTCCCTATCAACTCCGCTGTGTTTCGGGTTTTTGCACCCGAGTCATGGCAAGTGCCTGAACCACAAAGCGTCTCGCGCTTTGATGGAAACAAGTTCGTCGAAGTCGACGAAAACTCTCGTCTCTGGTCTTTTCCTCGCGGTTTTCGGGAGATACCCACTCACTCCCGATAACCTCTTCAAACCCGCCCTGCGCTTTATACCGCAGGGCTTTTTCTTCTTCCAAATTCATCCCAATTAACTTCGAACGACTTGTATCTTCAATCTTTGCAATAAAGCAAAGATTGCCCCATCCAGAGTTTCCCTATGAACGCCTTTTATCGAGCGACGGCGAGATAAGGTGCCCGACGCCAGCAGGCCAAAGGGCTGAAGTGAATAGGGAAATTAAATAATCTGTTTCTTCGAAAAAGAAAACCTTTCTCTATTTTGCTTTAAAAAGATAATATTTACTCAACGAGAAGGACTAGCTTTTTGTCTTAAAAAGGTAAAACTTATCACCAAGATATCCATTTACTTCTGGTGACACCAATTCGTTCCCAACCAAATTGCCGCTAAAAACCGTCAAACTCCCATATGTTTCGTTGATTTTATCCACCGCTTCCAGAATAGTTTGTCTGCGTCTGTCCTCAATAAACATCGGCACGGTCGGTGCAACATCCTCAAAAATATCCGTCACAAAAACCCCAAAAAACCTTAAAGGTTCATTTATTCTAAAACCATTTAATATTTTTTCCGCCACCGTAAAAATATCTTTCCCGTCATTAGTGCCATAAAATCCAACCCGACCCTGCCCCCAGTAACTTGTTTCTTTGCCTCTAACAGATAATCCTATTCTTTTGGCCTTAAGATTCATTTTTCTTAATTTTTCCCCTACTTCGTCACACAAATTACGCAAAGTCTGTCTTTTTTCCCAAGTCGAATTAGCATTAGTAAATCTAGTAAAAGTTCTAGACACACTCTTAGGTCGCGCCCACTCGTCAGCCGTCGTAATCGCAGTATTATCAATCCCGCGCGCCAAATTATATAAATGTCTCGACCAAAAAGGCCCAAACCAATAAACTAAATAATCGATACTTTTACTTCTTAAGTTTACAAAGTCTGTTATTCCCAAAACTTTTAACCGTTTTTCCATTCGGTGTCCTATTCCTAATATTTTTGTTAAAGGAGTTTTATCCAAAACTGCAATTTTATTCTCTTCTCCAATCCAAAAAATCCCATCAACCCCAGCGTACTCCGACGCAAGCTTAGCTATTCGCCTACTATTAGCAATCCCAACACTTACAGTTACAATTTCACCAATTTCTTTTCGTAAATCAGTTTTCATTTCGCAAATAAGCTGAAAAACATTGCCCCAAAGTTTTTCCGTACCTGTCACATCCATAAAAACCTCATCCAAACTAAACACTTCCAGCTTATCCGTATATCTCGAAGCAATCTCAATAAACCGTTTAGTTATATCGAAATATTTATCAAAATTAGCTGGAACAAAAGTTATATCTCCGATTTTTCCTCTGGCAGTAACCACATCAGATCCGGTTCCAACCCCCAACCGTTTGGCTTCTGGGGAGGCGGCAATAACACAGCCCCTTCCGGCAGATTTGATGACTCCGACGGGTCGGTTGCGAATATTAGGATTACACTGCTGCTCAACTCGCGCAAAAAACGAATTAAAATCGGCATGAATAATAACCCGATCACGGTAGGCAGAATCTTCATTTAAGCTCCCTCCTGTAAAAATACTTGTTTGAGTTTCCATAAAACACTTTCTTGATCATAAATAAGTTCGTATGAAGCTCCAGCAGTTTCAACTTCAAAAGCCATCAAATGTTTCCGTCCTTCTTTTAGGGCAAAAACAAAATTAACTTTTTTGACTTTTTTAAATTCTTTTTCGCCTAGCCTTTTAAAAAACATTGGCTTGACACCGCTATTATCAAAACCCGCAATTACTGTTAATCTTTCTCCCTCATTTTGCATAATATTTATTACTTTTCCTTTATTTTTATAATCTCCAATTTCATTGTGAGCGCCTTTTGTTTTGTGGCGACAAAACAAGGAGTTCAACGACACCAGTCCAAAGAGAAAGTGAACAATGAAATCAAAAAATGATTGTTTCTTGTTAAAAAAAATCCTGAATTTATTATACCGAATAAAACCCGAAAGTAAATACTTTATTTAGTTACAAACAAATCACAATCTGATACTCTATCTACTAATGAAATTATTAAGCTTTTTTACCAAACCCAAAAAATTCAGCGACATTATTCCCGACTATAAAGAATATGTCAGACTGCAAAAAGAAGATTACTGTTCTTTTGAGAGTGACAACAAACACTGGTCTGAAGGTCAAGAGCGCTATATTAAACAAAACTTTTCCAAAACCAAAAAAGATACCAAAATTCTCGACATGGCCTGCGGAGATGGCGTCGGACTAAAAACTTTCAAAAAGCTAAAATTCACAAACATTACAGGTGTTGAATTTAATAGCCAAAAAGCCAAAAAGGCTCTCATTTACGGCTACCCTGTCGAACAATACGATATGCACAAACTTAAGTTTGGCAACGATGTTTTTGATATCGCTTACTCATCACACACCCTAGAACACTCATACCAACCATCTCAGGCAATCGGCGAACTTCACAGAGTTCTTAAGCCCAAAGGTCTGCTTTATGTTGTTTTGCCCTATCCCGACAACTCTCACCCCAATGACAAGGCGCATGGTGCCAAATACGAACTAGGTACTTACCAAGACGATGACGGTAAGGCAGTTAAAAAATATTTTGAAAAAATTGGCTTTCAGTTAGTCAGCAAAAAATACGACCACTTCCGCGAGCCAGAAATCTGGCTCAAATTCCGTAAAGTATAAAGTTTCACTTCATTCTCATTTAACGAGCTTCTCGATGGTCACTTCAAGCGAGTGCTTTAGCATGAGCTTTAAGTGTTCACTTCAAGCTAGACTTATAGTATAATCCTCGAGCTCTTTACCAACCCAAAAGGTATGGCAAAAACAAAGGGAGGAACGTCTCAGCTCATGACCTTACGCAAAGTTGTCATCACTGGCATCGGTGCTGTTACCCCTCTGGGGTTATCAGTAGACGAGACATGGCACAATCTCATCGCAGGCAAATCAGGGATTACCCGCATCACCAGTTTTGACGCTTCGCGTCATGCGGTACAAATTGCAGGTGAAGTCAAGGGATTCGATCCCAAAATTCACCTGCCCATCACCCTTCGCACGGACGAACCAGACCCAACAAGCCCTCTCGATCTGCGCAAAAAGCCAGACCGAATGCATCCAGTCACTTGGTACGGTGTCACCTCAACTGCGGAAGCTGTCCGACAGGCTGGCCTCTGTATTAGTCGTGACCAGTCCGAACGCGCTGGAGTTTTCTTCGGCTCAGGTGGCGGTGGTCTCACTGAGGTCACCAAAGCCACACTCAAGCAAATCGAAAAAGGGCCAAGGTTTGTCGAAGC
>CAYQLK010000026.1:0-10363 GCA_964418515.1 uncultured Gammaproteobacteria bacterium
TTCTAGCACCGCAAATGCTACACCTGTATCTGCTACACCTGCAGCACCAACTGCGAGCTCCGTATCGATAACTGGTTCTGCGTCTTTAGGAGAATTATTGACTGGAACTTATACTTACAATGACGCTAATGGAAATACTGAGGCAACTTCAACTTTTCGTTGGCTTCGAGCTGATAGCGCCGATGGCTCTTATTCATCTATACCGAGCGCAACAAGTATAAACTATACAGTTACATCTAATGATCTTACGAAATATTTAAAATTTGAAGTTACACCAGTTTCTAATACAAGTCCAGCGACCGGTGATCCAGCTTTGAGTTCGGCTACTTCCCAAGTTTCAGAAATTGATTATATTAATCAAATTTTATCTACTGGCCAAAGTCTTTCTGTGGGTGTCGCCTCAACACCAGCACTAACCACAACCCAACCGTATAGTAACTTAATGCTTTCAGGTGGTAATGGAGGAATGGGATCCGGTGGAAGTTTCATACCTTTGGTTGAAGCTAGCGTGGAAACAATTAGTAGTTCTATGGCAAATACTATTACAGCAAACGATACAGGAAATGATTTTGATGTTGCAGTAGGACTTCATGGGGTAAGTGGGTATACATATTCTCAGCTAAAAAAAGGTACAGGACCTTACTCAAATGGCATGACGCAGGTCACGAACACAAAGAATGCTGCAACCGCTCTTGGAAGAACATCACGCGTTATCGGCGTGACAACCATACATGGCGAGACGGACAATTTGAACGGAGTTACCGGACCAACTTATCAAGGCTATTTAGAAGAGTGGCAAAATGATTATGATACTGACGTAAAAGCGATTACCGGACAAAGTAATGAGGTTATTTTATTCCTTGACCAAATGAGTTCGTATATGTCTTCGTATGCAAATGATGCAACATCAGAAATTCCGATTTATCAACTTTACGCAGCCGAAGATAATCCAGGGGAAATTGCGTTGGTTGCACCAAAATATTTCTTTAATTATTCTGATCGTCACCATTTAACCGGGGCAAGTTCTAGATGGCTTGGAGAATACTACGGAAAAGTTATGAAGCAAGTAGTAATAGATCACGAAGACTGGAGACCACTATCTCCAGATGTTGTTACCCGAAGTGGAAATATAATTTATGCAGACTTTCACGTACCCGAAGGCGAACTGGCTTTTGATACAACATTGGTTAGTCCGCGTACTAACTATGGATTTGAGTACTATGACACCACATCTTCTTCGACTATTAGCTCTGTGGAACTTCTTGATTCTGACACCGTCAAGGTTACATTATCGGGTACCCCGACAGGTTCTAATCAAAGATTGAGGTATGCATATACAGGAGTTCCTGGTACTAATACAGGGGCACAAAATGCAGGTTCGGCAGCAGGAAATCTGCGAGATACAGATCCATTCCCATCTTTGTACGGTAATACGCTTTATAACTGGTCTGTGCATTTTGACGAACCAATTATTACTGATGCAACTGGACCTTCTAATTCAGGAATATCCACAACACCTTCGATTAATAGTGTATCCGTTGATTGGACGACAGACGAGAACGGAACGTCAATAGTCGATTATGGTTTGACGAGTGCTTATTCTGTTTCGACTACTGAAACAGACACAACAACACGTGTGACTTCACATTCAAAAACTATCTCAAGCCTATTACCTTGTACCACATATCATTATCGGGTTCGTTCAATAGACTCAGCCCAGAATCAAGGTACTAGTGCTGATAACACATTTACCACTGCTGGATGTACTGGTTCTGCGAACGTGGAGTCTCAAACGACTTCAACCATTACGACTGGATCAGGTGGAACAATAGATTTACTTGATGATAGTAAAGGAGTTACTTTGACTATACCAGCTTCTTTTGCAGGATCCGACGCTAATTTTCAAATAAAACTGCTTGATAAGACTGCAACAATTAATTCTACTTCCACACCAGCCGGTTATTCTACAGTTGGCTCATACGTTTATAATTTGAGCGCACTAAGTGGAGTTTCAACAACTATTTCAACTTTTGATAATCCATTAACGGTAGCTATGGCTTACGGCACCTCTGATGTTTCAGGAATGGATGAGTCTAGTCTAAAAATTTACCGTTGGGATGGCAGTAGTTGGCACGAATTATCAGGATGTGATGTAAATACTACAACAAAAACAGTCTCATGTACGACTACTGCTTTCTCTGTTTTTGGTCTTTTTGGACAAACAAACAATAGCTCTACCTCATCTAGTTCATCATCTAATGGGAATTCTTCTACATCAGCAACAACTTGTGGAGATCAAGCACCTGGATCTAAAGCGCCTTGGTTATATGGCGCTATAGCTGAAGATTCCAACGTGTTGCTGTACTTTACTGGGGCAGATACCCCTGTAAATAAATATGTATTACAGTACGGAATAAAGACTGGTGAATATCCATTTGGCGTTCAAGATATGGGTGTGAATTCCAGAGGCCAAATGACATTTTTAGTTAAGTCGTTGTCTCCGAACACAACTTATTATTTTAGAGTTCGAGGTGGAAATGGTTGCGCTGTAGGCTCTTGGTCTAATGAAATTTCAACTAAAACTAAGGGTGTTATTTCTTTTAATCAGTTAGAAATTACAGACTCAGAATTAAATCCAGCTGAACAATCAAAACCAACAGAGCCTTGTCAAACATATATTGTTAAATCCAACGATAGTTTATGGTCGATTGCCAAAAATGTGCTAGGGAATGGCAGTAGATACAAAGAAATTATTGAACAGAACAAGGAAGAGTATAAATCACTTGCTACTTCAAACAGCTTAACGGTCGGCTGGAAATTGAAAGTCAATTGTGTAAAACAAACATCCAAGAGTGACGATCAGAAAACTGGCGAAAAAATGGAGGATGGTTATGAGCTAAAAATTAAAGTAGTCGACATAAATAAAAACGCCATTGAAGGTGCAAAGATTACAATCCATTCAAATGTACAGGAAGCAATAACTGATAAGAACGGACTTGTTCATTTTAAAAATCTTGAGGCTGGAAATCATAAAGTTTTGATCGCTTATAAAGATTTTGAAGGTAATCAGGTAATTAATTTAACTGGGGATAATAATTTGTTTGATTTGACTGTAACCGTACAAGAAAAACCTATCACACTATCACCTCTAGCCTATGGAATTATCGTAGTTTTGGGCGTGATAATAGTTTTATTAACAATTCAGCTAGCAAAACTAAGAAGAAAGAAATAATTCGATAATAAATATAGGCTATAATTCGCTCAATAATTTGCCGAGGTGGCTCAGTGGTAGAGCGGCTGTTTCGTAAACAGTAGGTCGTGAGTTCGATTCTCACCCTCGGCTCTCAACAGTAAAACAAACAGTAGGTCGTGAGTTCGATCCTGAAAGGAAAAGGGTGAAGGTGCCAATTTGAAGCACTTATTCCCACCTTCAGCTCAGACGCGAAGTACAAATAAGATTGAGGTATAATTTCTCTAATGAAAAAATACAGAAACCGTAGAGTAAGCAATGTTCAAGAAAAGGCCATCTATAGGAAGTTTTTTCTGACAATTATTGCGTCGGTAATTATTTTGGTTGTGCTTGTGATGTTCGGAGTGCCGGTACTAGCCAAGCTTGCGAGTTTGATTAATGGTAATGACACATCTACAGGCAACACTACGGGTAAGTTTGACAATATCGCCCCAAGCTCGCCTTCATTTGACTATGTAAACAACGCAACTAATTCTGCGAGCTTGGATTTAACTGGTATTGCAGAGGCTGGTAGCACGATTGTTTTGTCGCTAAACGGAAAAGAAACCGAAAAATTGACAGATTCTAGTGGAAATTTCGAGTTCTTGAACTTTAAGATTCTTGAGGGCAAAAACAATATTATTGGATTTGCTCGCGACGAGTCTGGAAATAAATCGAGCGAAAAGCCTATTTCGGTTTTATTGGACACCAAACCACCAAAATTGGAAATAATTTCACCTGACTCAGCTGAAAAACAAATTACCGGCGGTGAGGCAAAAATTGAAATCAAGGGTAAGACCGACGAAATAACTAGTGTAAAACTTAACTTACTCAGAACATCTGTGGATGATAATGGAGAGTTTACCTATAAATATCCGCTCAAAGAAGGCGATAACGAAATCAAAGTATCGGTAGAAGATCAGGCTGGAAATAAAACAGAAAAAATATTCAAGGTTAATTACCGCAAGTAGGAATTAAAAAATCCAATACCCTGTAACAAATAGGCTCAAAAAAACAGCTTGTAAAAAAATCACAATCGGCAGATAAACGAATTTCACCTTTGGTAATTGAATCAATTGTGCAATTAGTACAAAAAATGGATAGGCGGAAAGCAAATATCTTGGATAACTATCCAAACTTCCAGTAAAAATCGGAAAGATTAATAAAATAAGCAGATAGTACTTATCAAAAGTGTTTAGCTTGTGACTAAAATACTTAAATATTACCAAGGCAAAAACTGCGAAAACTAAATTATTTATTGCCACAAATCCAAGGTAGTCAAATTGAAGCGTAAGTTTTGGAACTTGAAACCGTTGCCAAAATATTTGAGCTTCGACAAAACCAAAATAACTCCCCAAATATATTTTTTGATAAACCAAAAACACTAATATTGGCACTAAAGACAATACAGATAGGGTCAATTTTTGTATTAAACTCATCCGTAGCCTTACTGTCCAAATAATAATAAGGGCTAAAAATACAATCCCTTGCACTCTAGTAACTGAAGCTAGTGAGGCAAAAACAACGGCTGGGAAATACTCACGTCTTGTAAAAAATAAATAAGCTGACAAACAAGTGAGGGCTAGAAATAAACTTTCTGGATAAACACACACAAAAATAAAGGCACTCGGGAAGGTTAAAACAGACAGTGTTATTATTTTCTCTTGTTTTGCGTACTTAACCCTGCAGTATTTTTGTAAAAAGTATAAAAATATTATTAGAGATGCAAAACTAAGACTAATTCCCAAAAATACTGGATTAATTACGGCTGAAAAAGCTCTTATAAATCCTGGATAAAGTGGAAAAAATGCAAAAAAATGCTCATTACTATAGCCGTTCTGAATAATCTGAATATAGTTTCCCCCATCCCACTGAGAAAGCATTGCGGCAAACTGAAATAAAGTCGACTGGTTGTTTTTTATAAAATAAATTCCACCATTGTCTTGGTAGTCAAAAGTTAAATATATTAAAATTAGAGCACTTAATAGTCCAAAAACCCAGAAAAATAATAGTCTATTTTCTTTCATTTAGGACTGCCAAAATGACTAAATAGCTTGGAATAATTAATGGATAGAGAAGCAGATTATTAAAGTTAGAACCAATAATTAAGGCAAGTATTACTGAAGAAAAAATATAACTTTCTTTGGTTCTAGTTCGAAAACCTTTTATTATTGAGTAAATAAATAACCCAATAAAACTAAATAGTCCTAATACTCCAGTAGTTGAAAAGATTAATAGGATAGTCGAATCTGCTCCGAATGATGAATTTTTTTGTTCAGTATTATTTGTGTTATTTTTGTAAAATGAGTAATTATTATATCCAACTCCAATAATTGGGCTTATTACACCAATTCTAATTGATTCTGACCAAGAGACTAAGCGTGCACTTGCAGTAATATCGGGGTTTATAATTCCCAAAAGGCGAGTTCTGATGGGCGCAAAAGAAACTGCAAAAATTACTACTGCCAGTATTGCAACTATGAGTGTTTTGCGGTAAAAACGAATGCCGACCAGGAATACCAAAACCGTTAAACTTACTAAGCCTGAACGAGAAAATGTTAGTAATATTCCAAAAACAATAATAGCTAATAACCCAATTTGGGCGATTTTTCGATCTTTGGAATTAAGTTTGCTGTTTAACTGTGATAAAAGTGAAGCAAGAGAAAGGATGAGAAATCCAGACAAGAAGTTTGGGTCTAACCATGTTGAAACCAAGCGATTTCGGTGCGGATCCCACCCATATTGAGCCAAAAATCCAATATCTGGAATTAAAATTAATTGAATAATACCCAAAACTGAGACTAACCCGCCAATAACTACAAGCAAATCGACTAGTTTGACTTTAGAAACTTTATGAATAAAAAGATAGATACTTGGGTATAAACTAAAATAAATTAACAACCGCAAAAAATGAATTACCCCAGTTAAAACCTCTAATTTGAGGCTAAAATAGCTAATAATTAGAGAAACCGAGTTTACTAAAACGAAAAATAAAAATATTTTTGTGAAAAAGTTACGAAATAGTTTGGGAGGAAAAACAAAAATACTAGAAATTACTGTAAAAATTACGATAATATCTAATATTCTGACACTGCCAAATCCGTCGATTGACAGACGTGGAATCTCTCCAAAAACAAGCGCCAAAAAGCATGTAATTAATAAGATGTGATTAGTAAGATAAATTTTATCTTTAGTAGTGAGAGCCTTTGCCATAATTTTTGCTAAAAAAATCTTTCCAAGCGACAAGTAACATCTTGAAAGCCACTCTTTTATGTGGGGAGGGTTTTGTCACTAAGTTAAGGCTTCTTTTAAGTGAAAGTAGTAGCATGTAAATAATATTGAACCGCAGTTGGTGTAGTTTTTGAGCTAGATAAAGATTGTTTCTAGTTTGGAAATATATTTGAATTGGTCCATTATTGTGGCCCGTAGAGGAGTGAGTGTAATGCATAAGTTTTAAACTCGGATCAACAAACAAGTCTATACTTTTTGCTACTCTAATAGACCAATCCACATCTTCATAGTAAAGAAAATAATTTTCATCGAACCCACCGGACTTAATCCAATTTTTGGCAGAGACAATGATGCAGCAGCCAGTTAAAAATTCACTTTTTACTCGCCTGTTAATGTTTTTTTTGCTGGTTTCTGGTCTACAAATTTGACGATTAAAAGTTGCCCCAGAAAACCAAATTAACCTCTTTTCATCAATAATCAGTGGACAGAGGGCGATATTTTTATCAAAGTCCTGTTTAATTTTTGCCAAGTTCTTAATAAATTTTGGTTCAAGCACAGCGTCATTGTTTATAAAAATTAGATTTTTGCATGATTTGGCAGCAATTTTGGCTAAATAATTACATCCATAGGCAAAGCCCGTGTTTATTCCTGTACCAAAAACTTTTGCTTTTTTGTCGTATTTTGAAAGCTTTGGAGAGTTGTCATAGACAAGTATTTCAATTTTTAGAGACGAAACTGCGGCCTGCTTAATAATGGACTGAATGCACCGATTGGTGTCTTTGGGATTTTTGTATGTGACTAATAAAAACGCAAAATCGTTTTTCATTACTGTGATTATATAGTTTGTGTGTAATGAATATTATGGTCATTATGTGCATTAGCTATTTTTGTTAAAATCAGCTAATGAGTCAGCGGACACTTAACACTATTTTGGCTTTTCTAAGAGACATTATTGAAACCGTAATAATTGCAGCAGTAATTTTCTTTATATTGAACCTGTTTATTATCCAACCACACAGAATCAAGGGTGCTTCGATGGAGCCTAATTTTCATGATGGAGAATTAATACTTACTCAAAAGATTTCATACTTGTTTGGCAAACCAGAGTCTGGCGATGTCGTGGTTTTTAAGGCGCCGAAAGCGCCAAAGTTTGATTTTATTAAAAGAATCGTTGGTACACCGAACCAAAAAATATTATTGCAAGATGGTAAAGTGTTTGTAGATAGTCATGAGATCGACCTGACAAAGTTTACCGACAAGCCGGCTTTAACATTAAAGGAAGGTTTTATTAAAGAAGGTCAGGAATACGTGATTCCTGAGGGGGAGTATTTTGTACTTGGAGATAATCGCGACCACAGTTCTGATTCTCGTGATTGGGGAACAGTCAAAGAAAGTGAAATTAGCGGAAAAGCGTGGGTCGTATACTGGCCACTATTTAAGTCTGAATTATTTGCCGGCCTTAGACTGGTGAAATAAAAAATTAGGAAATCTTTAAAATCGCATCGGAGATACGGCTCAGTACGTCGGATGTAAGATCGGTTTTACCCTTAATAACAATTTGGATTCTAGCCTCAACTCTACTTTGAGTTAGTTTGACCTTGGCTTTGGAGCTACTTAGATTTATAAGTTTTTCGGTAAGGTCGGCCTGAAGAGTCTCAATTTCGTCTGAATGCCTGGCGGCAATGGATGTGCGGGTTTTGGGTTCAATACTATTATTGGCTTTTAGTTTGCGGGTAAGCTCTTCTGTGGCACGGACAGAGAGGTTTTTGGCAAGAACTTGACGATATGCCTCGATAATCAAATGAGAATCCTCCAAAGAGGCTAAGGCTCTTGCATGGCCTTCTGTGGTTGCTCCGCTAGCTAAAGCGTCTTTTAGCGCATCTGGAAGGCTTAAAAGTCGTATTGTATTACTGATATAGGATGGAGATTTACCAACTCTTTTGGCAATCTCTTGATTGCTCAAATTAAACTCTTCCATTAGGCGCATATAAGCCTTAGATCTCTCGAGTGGATTAAGGTCGATTCTTTGAACGTTCTCAACAATCGCCATTTCCAACATCCCTTGAGGAGTGGTGATTTTGATGCTAACTGGAACTTGAGCCAAACCTGCGATTTTTGATGCACGCCAGCGTCTTTCTCCAGCAATAATCTGATAACCAGCTGGAGTTTGTGCCACGATTATTGGCTCAAGGACGCCATGCTCACGAATAGAATCAACAAGTTCGACTAGTGATTCTGGGGTAATGATGCCTCGGGGTTGTAGTGGGTTGGGTTGAAGAAGGTTGATGTCTAGCTCGGTCTGATTCGACTCTGCCATATTAATTCTTACTTACTACGGCTTTTTCAATGACGCTAACTAGTTTACGTCCGCGACGGACTGAAAAGTTAACTACGCCTGATGTTAATGCATAAAGAGTAAAGTCGTTACCAACACCAACATTAAGTCCAGGGTGAAATTTAGTACCTTTTTGCCTGACAAGAATATTGCCGGATATTACTTGTTGCCCGCCATAACGCTTGACCCCAAGTCTTTTAGAAATACTGTCCTTATTACCTCTGGTTGTTCCGCCGCCTTTTTTGTGTGCCATATGTTGTTTGAAATTTTAGTTTCTTTTCACGCCTTTAGTCAAGTGTGAAAATTATGAAATTTTGGTGACTTTTAATAATGTTTTTGGCTGTCTGTGCCCATTACGCCTACGATATCTTGATTTTGAGCGAAATTTCAAAACCTGAACTTTGTCTTCTTTGAATTGTTTAACTACTTCGACTTCTACGGAAGCATCTTTAATAAAAGGTGTGCCGAAACTGAATTTTTGACCATCAGAGACCGCTAAAACTTCTGTTAGTTTTAGATTTTTCTCTTTGGTATCTATTTTTTCAGATTTTATAGTGTCTCCGACTGAAACCAAAAACTGCTTACCGCCGGTAATAATTACTGCTTTTTGCATAATAATTGTAACGAGAGGGTATTTTAGAGTAGACACAATTGCGTGTCAAGGCTAAAAATATTGACCTATGCCTTTGTTAGTCTGTTTTGGATGATTATTCCATTAATTACTCCAAGAATTAATGAAAGACTAAGGACGGAAGATCCGCCGTAGGAAATAAAAGGTAAGGTTATTCCTGTAACAGGCAAAATTCCTAAATTCATTCCAATTGCGATAAAAAACTGAAAAAGTATTAAGCTTGCGCCGGCAACTAACACTAAAACTGAAAAGGTGTTGATAGCTTTGGATGCATAATAAAAAAGTGAAGAAACTAGGGTCAAAAATGACAGTAATATTACAAATGACCCAATAAAACCAACCTCCTCAGCTATTGAGGCGAACACAAAATCTGTGTGTTTTTCTGGCAAAAAATTCAACTGACTTTGAGTACCCCTACTTAGTCCTTTGCCAAAGATTTCCCCAGAACCAATTGAGATTTGCGATTGAATTACCGCATAGCCTGCACCGAGTGGATCTTGGGTTGGATTAAGAAAAGTATTGACACGTTCTTTTTGATATGGAGCCAAAAGCATCCAAACAACAGGTAAGGAAATAATAGAAAAGATTAACAAAAATAAAATATATCTCGTCTGCAAACCTTTAATAAAAATCATTGAAAACCAAATTAAAAGGATTGGCATTGCAGAACCCAAATCCGGTTCTATAAAAATTAATACAAAAGGAATTAGTGCGATTATTAGGCTTGTAAATATCTGCAACTTTCTGGAAATATTGTCTGCAGCTGACATAAAGGCGGCTAAAAAGAAAATTGTCGCAGATTTGGCAAGCTCTGAAGGTTGAAACCTAAACGACCCAAAGTCGAACCATCTAACGGATCCCCTGACATTTTCTCCAAATACTAAAACGGCAATTAAAAAAATAACGACAAGTATGAAAAAATATGGCGAGAATTTTT
>CAYQLK010000027.1:0-2750 GCA_964418515.1 uncultured Gammaproteobacteria bacterium
CCAGATAAATAGAATATTAGGTGTAGGTTTGATTAAGGAAATTAGAGTTAGGGTTGTTTGAGTTGGAGATCAGTTTATTACAGCTTCGACTGCAAGCTGGATTAGGTACGATTGTCCATCGTTAGATAGTGCGTTACCTGTAAAGATATAAAAAGGGTAAATTGTTTCGGGATTTTTGGTGGTTGGGTGAAAATAGGCTATTTCTACAGAGCCAACTGATATGGTTTTGTAATTAGTAACATAATAAGCCTCTTCATCGGTTTTTGTGCCTGATATTTTTTTGATTTGAGTGATTGTTGATTGGTTGTTTAATAGTTTGTTGATTGCCTGCTGTGAAGTGATAAAAACAATTTTTTCTTTGGTTTGATAGTTGGGGTTGACGAGAGCAAAGCTGGTAATATTCCCCGAAATATCTAGGGAAATAGTACCAACTGAGAGGTTGGGGGTGCGGTCGGTGGCAATGGGAATGTTGTTTATTTTATTTAGAATATAAAAAGTGACAGTGTCAGCGGAGTTATAGGTAGTAATTGGTTGGTCATTTTGGTTGGTTGATAGATAAAATTCAGGACTAGAGAGGGTGTGGTTTGGGTTTGGAGAAAGCGTAGCAAGAGCGGTTTTTGCATTATTAATAATATTTTCAATTGGTATTCTTTGAGGGGAAATTGTTTGAGGGCTGCGGTAAGTTATTGTTAAATCGTCGATAGTAAGTGAGCGGTTTTGATCTATAAAAACTTTTCTGGTGCCAAGGTCAGTTAATAACTCCCTGAAATTTTGTGAGTCAAAATTAAAAAAACTAGAAATTTTGTTAGTGTCTTGAGGGGTTTTGGCAATACTGGCGCTAAAAATATCTTCAGGTGCAGTAAATGCTGAAATTTGTTCCCCTATTTGATATTTTTGTGGCTTGGTAGCGAACGGGTCGCTGTCGGGTTGAGAACTTTTTGGAATCGATGTTTCTTGTGGTGTGGTTGGTGGAATTTCTTTTTTTGAAGGATTGAGAAGTAAATACAGAAGAATAAAAAGTAAAATAAAACCGGCAAAAAAGAAGAATATCCAGTATTTTCCAAGTTTGGTTTTTAGGTCTGTAAGTGTCATTGTTTTTAGTTTACTCTTGCACAACTTCCTGCACAGGCACGAACATCGACTGGTATGTAAGGTGGTTCCATTCGAAGTCCTCGAAATTCATAATGAAGGTGGGTGCCACGAATATCGGGAGGCAGAATATATCCAGTATATCCTTCGTAGCCGATTACTTGGCCTTTTGTAACGACTGTACCTACTTCGATTCCACTACCAAACGAGTCTAGATGCCCATAGATAGCTTGAAACGCTACGCCATTACAGGTACCACCGAGAATAACTGTCAGTCCGGTTCTGCCGGTGATTGGATGGCTGGCGTTAGGATCAGAATATTTGTATTGAATAATTCCATTAAAACTAGCCAATAAGCTGTCAGTGTAAAAAGTGCCAATGTCGACGGCTTCTAGTGATTGGTGTGAGACGTTGGCACCTGGACCTTGAGTGACACTACCCGACCCAGCAACTGGCCAGCCAGACGGACAGTCTCCCGCGGGGGTGCCAATAAACACACTAGAAAGGTCGTTGGCTGTGGAAGATACCGAGTTACTAAATCCTCCGCCTGGGAGTGGAGATGGGGTTATTAGCGGGTCAAAGGATTTAAAATTTATAGAGAATTTATTACTAATACTGGAGTCCTCGAAGATGGTTTCATTGGGAATATTTAGGCTGTAGTTAATATTGGTTGACTGGTTGGGGCTTAGAGTAGTTGGACAAGTAATCGTTGGGGGTGTAAGCGAGCGGACTGTGCCGTTTTTAGTGGTGTGGGTGATTGTGTCCGAACAAACTATGTCGTAAACGGGCTGGTTGCCGGCAGTAATACTCACAGAATAGGTAATTGTTTGTGGAAGGTCGGAATTTTCTAAATTAATGGTTTTGGCAGGCCCAAGTGATTTGTTGGGAGCACTGACAAGTTTTTGGATTTGAATATAAGTGTTGCCAGATTCGCCTTCGGTAGCGTCGCCCGGTAGAACGATTTGTTCTGGAAGGCTTGGGTTGGTAAATAATGCTGAGGAGACCGTGTTATAGCTTAATACGGAGAAAGCTGTGACTCCTCCGAGAGTGGCGGTGGGAATAAGAACCGCAGGACTGGTTGCAATTGTGACGGCAGTACTGGCACCACTACTTAATAGTCCACCAAGGCTGGATAGTCCTCCACCGATAAGGCTAACAGCACCACCACCTACTCCGCCCAAAAATGAGGCTGTTGCACTTAAAGCGCCCCAAGCTGACGCGACCCAGCCGATTGGTGCAGTTACTGCTCCCCATAATTTAGGCAAATTAAGAAGTACATTGTCTACGAAAGCTGCGTAAGGCGGAAAATGACTATATAACCAAACCGAAGCTGTGCCTCCCAAAAAACCACCAATTAGGGCGCCGACTGGTCCCCCAAGCGCGAAGCCAATTACTGCTCCAACCGCAAAACCAATAACAAATGCTGCGATTTGGGTTAATAGCCAAAGAAAAAATAAATATGCCAAAAATGCGAGCGTAGCGGCAATGTAGGCAACCTTTTTTTTGTATTTGAGTATTAGAGCAAGGGCAACCTGTGCAACTAATGATGTACCGCCTGTGGCAGCGCCGAGTGCAGCGGAAAGTCCAACTTTGGCTGCAACTTTGCCTGCAACTTTGCCTGCACCTTTTTTGGCAAAACCTTTGAGTTTGCCTTTGGCCCT
>CAYQLK010000027.1:2850-10062 GCA_964418515.1 uncultured Gammaproteobacteria bacterium
CTGCAACTTTGCCTGCACCTTTTTTGGCAAAACCTTTGAGTTTGCCTTTGGCCCTGCCGGTAGAGAATTTTTGTGAAAAATTAAAATATGATTTTTTTGGAATGAAATTAGTTGATCTAGTGATAGTTTGTCCGGCAGAGCTTTGTGAGTAGTAAGATCTCGAAAATCCGCCCATTCTCCAAACTGAACGCTTGTTCGGGTTTTGAAATTGGGGAACTTGTTCGTATAGTTCTAATTCGTCTGAGTAGTTTTTGAGAAGAATTGCTTCCCCTGCTGAAATAGAGCCTCTACTTTTTAGTTCTTTAGTGCTACGACTAAGAAAAGACTGTCTTTGGGGTGAAGGTTGAAGAGTTTCGGCTAAAAAATCCTCATAACCCTCCTTTTGTCTCTTGGGGTTTTCCATTAGTGACGCAAAAGCGTGATTTTGCGCCGCTTCTGCTTCAGCTGGTGCAACTGCTTGTTGTCCTTGAGCATAAATATTGATGGGTTGGAGGATTTCCCTACTTATAGTGTCTGTAACAAAACGGGGAGCAGCTTGGGTTAGGAGAGTTTTGTCTTCAAGTTTGCCGTCTAGGTGTTTAAGTAGGGAGTTAAAGCTTTGTTCTTGAGCATCACCCAGGTTTTGAAGAAACCTTTCAGGTTGTAGAGGAATATTTTTTTCAAAATCATCTGCGGTTGTGTCAAGAACCTTTTTAGCAATACTCGGCAAAAAAACTTGCTGGATTGCCGCAGAAACAACAAGTTTGTTTTGGGAAGTATTAGTGGCGGGGTTGATTTTTAAGGCAGTACTAACAGCGTTGTCAATAATTTCTGTGTGAGTGACAGGTGATGATTTAGGATCGGTTAGAGTATTAATTAATAAAACTTGTGAGGCGACATTTGCTTGTGAGATTGCTGGAAAGTTGGCTTCTGATGATTGGTCAACAGCCACTAAAAACTCTTCAGCCTTAACAAGACTGCCTGCTTGTTTGGCAGTTTCGGGTTCTTTGGCTACTGCCTCATAAATTTCTGAAGCAATAACTGGCGATAATTCTTGATAGTCTGCAGTGTGAGTTGAGTAAACAATGTTAGACGCAACCGTATCTGATATTTTACCTACAAGTCTTTCTTGATTGGCGGTATCTATTTTGGCTTTAAAAATTGTAGCAGAAATGGCTGGCGTGAGAATTATTTGTTTAATCGAAGCAGCAACCTCCTTGTGGGTGAGATTAACTGTGTCTTCTAGTTTTTTAACAGTGGTGGATCTATTTGTTTTAGCCTCGTTTGAGTCTGTTTTGTCAACCTTTGGATTGGAAGGTGTAGAGACCGGAAGTGTGATAGTGGGTTGTGGGGATTTTGAGGCTGAAATAATAGGCTGTTGTATTGGTTGAGGCGAGCTTGGTAGGTTGAGGCTGGCCTCTGGCTCGGTTTGAATAGGTGAGTTGATTTTGATGGTTTTTGGTAACTCAATTGCAGGGGGAAGGGTTTCGGTGGCTTTTTCTTGGCGAATTTTTTGTATAACAGCGTCAACTTCTTCGATTGTGGCGAGCCCGCTAGTGGGTAATTTGGGCTGGTTTTTATCAGTTTTGACGATAATTGGCGCGGCGGCCAGGTTTGAGATTTCGAGTTCTTTGAGGTCGTTTTCAATAAGTGAAGAAAAAATTTGTCTAAGAACAAGAATGTTTTGGCCAATATCGGCAATTTTGTATTGGTCTGCAATATTTTGGATTGAAATTAATGTTTGTTCATAGTTGGCGCCAGGAAAAAGACTTAAAAATTTCTTATTGAACTCTTCTTCAGTTGGGAATCTGTGGGGGAGGGTTTCGGTGGCAGATTTTTCAAAAAACTCTAAAGTCCAGTCTGCTAGCCGAAACTGAAGTAGTTGGTCTAAGGCGTTTTTGGGTTTGGTGGTTGTTTCGGGGGTAGTTGGCATGTTGCTTAGCTAATCATAATCCTTATAGTGCTAAATGAGCCATCTGGAGCCACACTTTAGATTAAATGATTTCTTGCGAAGCAGAAGAAAGTGGCACATTTGAGGTATTAGCGTCTTGGTTTTGGGCAGTTGCAGCATTTTGCATTTCTAAAACCTCCTTAGGGTTACTGGTAACAAGTTGGTGTTCTTCAGGTGAACCCACGACAAGCATTGCCACGTGTGAACTACCGGCGAAAAATAATCCTTCACCGACATTTGCAGCTAGCAGTAGATGTTTTTCACCATCTGAGAGATAGAAAACCTCAGCAAGTTTGTCGATGGCTGCGGCAGACTGTTTGAGCAGAATTTGAATACTTGAGTTGGTCACGATAGCCTTGCCATATTCTGTGCCCAAAAAGTCTTCAACATCCTGAGTAATAGTGGTTAAGCCTAGATAATATTTGCGAGCGCGTTTGGCGATTGAATACATAAACGTAGCAGAATCTGGATATTGCATCATGTACCAAGCCTCATCGACTATAAGTATGCGTTTTTTGAGGTCGCGCTTAACACGAGTCCAAATGAAGTCGAGAATGATATACATAGCAATTGGGCGTAGTTCGGCTTCAAGATTTTTGATACTAAAGACTGTAAATGTATTGTGAATATCTAGATTGGAGTACTGGTCGAATATTCCAACCAAAGAACCTTTGACAAACTTTTCAATCCTTTCAGCCAGGGTTTTGGCTTGAGGTTCTTCCATACCAATTAAAGCCTTATATAAATCCTCCATTAGTGGAGGTTGAAGAGTTTGGGTTTGTGGGTCGGCAGTAATACCCTTATTTTTGTAGGCAAGTACTAAGGCTCGGTCAAGAATTGCATCTTCTGTGGCAGAAAGTTGCCCCATAATGACCCTGAAAAGCCCGTGAAGTGAGAGAATTTTAAGGTTTAACTCATTTTCGCCTTCTTCGTAGACACCAGAGAGATCAAAAGGGTTAATTTTCGTTTCAGAGTTGAAGTCGAAGCTAATATATTCTCCACCTATAGCTGTACAGAGATTTTTGTACTCTTCTTCTGGGTCAATAATAATAACTTCGGTGCCGAACATTAGATATCTTAAAGCTTCAAGTTTGGTCATGTAGGATTTTCCGCCACCTGATTTAGCAAAAACGACAGTGTTGGCATTTTCAAGCGAGAACCTGTCGAAGATGATTAGCGATCCGTTGTGCCTGTTAATACCGTACATAATTCCCTCATTACTGGTTAGGGAGCTTGATGTGAAAGGAAAAGTAGTGGCAAGAGAGGTGGTATCCATATTTCTGGTAACAAGTAGTTTGTCGTGGCCATATGGAAGGGTGGTTTTGAAGCCGTCTTCTTGTTGGAGCGTGGCGTGTTTAGAAATAACCAGAATCGAGCCAAGTAAGCTTTCGACTTGTTTGGTGATGTTGACTAACTCCTCTTTTGATTCAGCAGGAATAGTGACATAGAGTCCAAACTGAAAAAACTTTTCAGCTCCTTTGGCTAAATCTTGTTGAAAGTTGCGCGCATCATCCAAGGTGACTTCGAGACTGGGGTCAATAACTTTACCGCGCTGAATGTCGGTGGAAATAGTGGCTTCCATTTCGCCAATTTTGCGTTTCATGTCTTGGAGTACGGCTTGGGCATCAACTGGATAGTGGAACATCGAGATTTCGAGGGTGTGATTAAAATTAATAAGAGGCGAAAGCCAGTTGGCGCCGACATACCTAGGGTAGCCAATAACAAAAAGTGTTTTGAAATAAGTCTCGCCGATTTTTATAAAGTCGAAATCGACCTCAATTGCTGGAGGGGCAATAATATCTCTAACTGATACTGTGCCTTGAGCAACCGCTTTGGCTTGAGCGGATACGAGTTGTGGGGCGTTTTGGGGGCTTTGATTAGGGTTTTTTTTACCAAATATCATGACTGTCCTCCGTTTTCTGATGATGATTTTAGGGCATTTAGAGCTTTTAAGATATCGGGATCAATAGTATTGCTGTTGGTTAAATCCTCATCAATATTTGGCTGTGGTGCCATAGTGACTGGTTGAGGTTGGAGGGTGTTAATTACAGGTGGAAATGGGGAGGCTTGTGGTGCCGGCTCCGAAATAGGAGAGACTTGGGGAGTAACCATAGTTGGCGTTGTTTGACTAAGGGGGTTGGCAGCCACAATGGGCGTTTGAGTTGCAGGATTAGGAGCGTAGACAGTTTGTTGGGGTCCAGCTGGTGGTGCGGGTGGGGGTTGTGGTGTGTATAACGGTTGAGTTTGGACAGGTTGAGGTTCAACAGGTTGAGGCTGTGGTTGAACGGGAGAGGCAATTGAGGCTGTTGTTTGGTTTTCTTCAATAATTGGAGCTGAGACTGCTGGCGAAACGATTGGTGATGTGTATGAGCCGGCTGATTCGATAATTTTTTGAAGCCCAACTTCGCTAGGATTGTAAATATCAAAATAAAGCTCAATTAATTCTTGTGTAGTTAATTGTTTTGATTTGATACCAATACGGCCGAATTGTTGAACAAGGTGGTCTCTTTTTGGGTAGAGACTTGTTTTGACCATATCAATAAATCCCTGTGTGTGAGTGTTGTCTTTTTGAATATTGCCAAGAGCTGCCCCTTTGACTCCCAACTCGAGCGGATTAAAAGGAATAACCACATAGAATTTTTTTTCTAGAACATTATTTTGTTGAACGACGGTTTGAATAAACTGTCGATATTGAAAAATTTGTCTCTTAATATCGGGATTTGCTTGGTGTGTCTCTGCTTGGGTGATTAGTTGTAGGTAATTACTTAGGTCAATTTTTTTACTACGAACAACGATTTGAATGGTGAAATTTAAAGAGTTGAGCAGTCCGGCATATGAATAAATAATTGAGTCCTGTTCGTCGACAGAGAGAAGTTCGAAGTTAATAGCGGCAGTTTGAATAATAATCGTGGCCGAATTGTCTTTGAGAATAACAACATCATCTCGGATATCGCTGATTTCAAGGTGTTCTTGGGTTGATGATTTAATCGGGGCAGATTTCATCTTAGTTTTGTAAGTTTTTAGCAGTTATTGCGAAAGGGTCTAGTAGTTGACCTTTGGCTTCGAAGGCAATTGTATCAAAGTTTAAGCCGTCAAAATCGGTTTGAATTGTGTATCTGCCGTTAGCTAGGGGGGTAACAGAAATGAATTGCCCAAGGCCGTTGGTTTTGAAGGCGCGGACCGGTTTGCCAGAAGTATCAAATACCGAAATTAGTGCACCCTGGATTAATTCTCCATTACTGTTGTAAACAATACCGTTAGGGGTGTTGGGGTGTTCGGATAGGTTGATTTTTATTTCTGCTTTAGGTGCGGCCTGGGCCTTACTTGATTGATAATTAAATGGCTGTACGATTCCGCCGTGTTTCTGGTTATGATTTTCACTTGGTTCAGTTTTAGCAGGTTGAGCTGTTTGGCGACTATCATCGATAGTAGATTTATTAAGGTTGGGGCTTGGCGGAGGAGCAAAGTCCTTAGAATCTTTTTCGGAAATTTTTCCAGCCTTAATTGGTTCAAAATCTTTAACTTTTTTGATTTCCTCTATGGCAATTCCACCAGCAATGCTACCCATTTGGATAGGTTTTTGTGGTTGTGGTTCGGGGTTTTCGAAGCGTTTTTTGAGTTCTTTGCTGATATCAAACTGTCTTTCGCCTAAGATTGGTAATCTACCTTTGGAGAAGTCGGGTGGGCGGGTTTTGAGTTTGCGGATACGCGTATCGCCTATACCCTGCATGAACTGAATTTGGTTACCAGGGATAGCGATAACATTGCCGCCAAAATTAATATCAGAGGCAATTTGCGCAGCAATTGAGGATTGGCTGTTTACGGTTGAAAAATTACTGGATGGTAGAGGCGAAACAACTGTTTTTTTGCCAACATTGGGAAGTAAATGTTTTTGGAACATGTCTGGAGTTGAAGTATTAAACCCGCCATTTTCCGCAAGACTCTTGTTTTTCTTAAAATCCTCCCAAGCTTTAGAGAATTTTTCCTGTTCCTTTTGAATACTGGCTTGTTGGCGGAGAATTTCTTGTTCTTTGGCTTTTATTTCTGCCTCTATTTGTTGTTGAGAACGCAATATTTCGTCTAGTTCAGCAAGCTTTTGTTTAGATTGTTCAGTTGGAGCCGTAGGTTGATTCTGGGGAGTTTTTAGGTCGATTGAGGACTCTGGTGTTAGTGGTAGGACTTTAATTTCACGATTAGGGTTAAGGTTTGCAGGGGCAGAATAAGCATCTGGACCTTTGTTGATTAATGAAACTTCAGGAGTTTGATTTTGTGGTTCGGTTAATTTTTGGCTAAGTAAGTTGAGCTTCTTTTGTTTTTCTTCTTCGAGTTTTATTTTTGAAGTTTCTAAAGCTTTTTGTTTCTCGATTAATGCCAATTCTTGAGCTTTTATTTCTTCTTCTTTGGCTTTGAGCTGGGCTGGTTTTGGGGCAGCCTGAGTGGTTAATCTGGTGTTTTGAATTGGTTGTTGATATGGAGAGAAAGGATTTTGGTTAATACCTTGGTTTTGGGGAGGTGGAGCACTGGTGGCCTTGACTGTTGATTCGAGGCTGGCAATTTGGGCTAAAAACTGACTTTCTTTTTGATCAAAGGGGTTAACTATTGATGAATGCGACTGTCTGGCAAGTAGCGTTTGAAGTTCTGATCTACTGATTCTAGCTGGGGCTACAGAAGAAGAAACCTGTTGAACGGGGGCAGATTTTAGGAAATTAGCTTCTAGAAAATAAGGCACATGGTTATCTTTAATCCAAATTCTCTGGGTGGGCCTAGTGATAGAGCGAAAAAAAGCAACAATCCATTTATCTAGCGGTCTTCCTTGTAAAGGAACGGCAGCAAAAGCAATTCCGGTCAGCACAAATAGTCCTCCGACAATATATGAAAATGTTTTAGGGAGCGGAGAAAAATAAAAAACGGCGCCAATTATTCCACCGATTGCGACATAGATAAACTGGCGGATTGTAAATGGTCCGAAGAGTTTGAACTCAAACGTGGTGATGTTTTGCGGTACTGCATGCTCTTCCATAGCTATTTTGCCTGCCAAAATGGGAAAATTAACTATAAAAAAGGCAGGAACTCTTATTGATTTTGGATTGTAGCAGAAAAAAATATAGGTTGCAGTGAAAAAAGTTGCGTGAAATTTTTGAAGCTAAATTTTAAATATTATTGTCGGCTAAATATTGTGTTGTTAATTAGCTAACTACAAAATCTAATTAAATAACTATGGGACTGTTTATTAAGGCTAAAAATGATATAATGGGGTATAGTTAAATTATGCCAGATAACGA
>CAYQLK010000028.1:0-4566 GCA_964418515.1 uncultured Gammaproteobacteria bacterium
AAATATACTTTTCGAATAAAAACTGTGCCAGAAACAACGGGTGAGGAAATCACCTTACCTTCGCCACTTTTAAGTTTTGCAAACGCCTCTTCACTAGTAATTAAAGGATAGTGAGAGTAAGTTTCTTCATCAACTTGGTTGTACTTGTAATTTACTTGAGCAATTGATTCTCTGCCAGCATTCCCAGTAACAAGAATTGAAACTAAGCCTGATACCGACGGTTCAACTACAGGAATTTCGTTAATATTTTCTCTTCTAAAACTTACTTCAACATAATTTGCCTCGGATAGCGACAAAGCTTCTTTTAGTCGTGTAACTTCTACCTTAATTGGTCGTGTGACTATTTTGCTTTCATCAAAATCTTTTTGAAACAGATTGTTCTGGTTCAGCCAGCTTTTTGCAATCTTAATTGCTGCTTCGTTACCAGGTGGTGGAACAGATACATATTCAGGCGAGAAAATTCTCTCAGATTCGATGTTAAAATTTTTGCTAACAATGTTGTAAGTCAATACCCTCCCAGTAACCTCATCTATCCATTGATAAACTACCCCCTCAACATTTTGCGGTTCTGACACAAAACCCATTTTTTCAGCGGTTGCTTTAGCATTTTCTAAACCCAATATTGCAGGACTTTGCACTACAAATTTAAAAACCTTTTCATTTGGCGGAGTTGTTCCAAGGTCTCCAGACACTGTTTCAATCTGAAAATTCAATTTGGCCGGATCAATATTCGTTTGTGATAAAAAATTTATCGGAGTTATTTTTCCAAACTTGCTTAACTCAACAGCTTCTGGCTTAGCAGGGAAGTATTTATTTTTAACCGCTATTGCTCCAATTAGTGTGACGACTATTACTCCAACAACCACCGCTCCAATTACACCAACTACCCCAACTCTTTTTACTGTATTTGCAGTATCCGTTAAACTCGACATGGTTTGAAATTAGTTGTTACTTGATAAATCTTGTACAATTCGTAAGCTTTAGATAAAGTATATAACAATTCAACTACTGTAAATTATGGAAGTCAGAGTCAGAGTCGCACCTTCGCCAACAGGGACTCCACATATTGGTTTTAGTCGAACAGCAGTTTTTAACTGGTTATTTGCTAGAGCCAATAAAGGTAAATATATTCTTCGCATTGAGGATACTGATCAAGCACGGCTTGTGCCGGGATCTGAAGAAAAAATAGTGGAAGGTCTAAAATGGTTGGAAATTGAACCAGATGAAGGTCCTTTGGTTGGTGGTGAGTATGGTCCATATATCCAATCACAAAGACTGGATATTTATCACAAATATGCCGATCAGTTACTCAACTCTGGTGACGCATACAAAGAGGATGGAGCTATTCGCTTCAAAACTAAGACAGAGGGTGTAACATCTTGGGATGATTTGGTTCATGGCAAGATAGAATTTGCCAATGAGACCTTCGGAGATTTTGTAATTATCAAATCCGACGGTTATCCTACATATCACTTTGCTCATGTTGTTGATGATCATCTAATGAAAATCAGTCATGTTTTTCGAGGTGATGAATGGATATCTTCAACACCCAAACATATCCAAATGTTTAATTCCCTTGGTTGGGGAAATGAAATACCTTTTTACGTCCACCTCCCATTAATAGTTGGTCCTGACAGAGCAAAACTTAGTAAGCGTCACGGTGCCGAATCAGCAATGATTTATCGTGATAATGGTTACCTACCAGAGGCAATTTTTAACTTTCTTGCCTTACTTGGTTGGTCTCCAAAAACAGATCAGGAAATATTTACCAGAGAAGAATTAATTGCCAAATTCGACCTAAAAGGAATCAATCCAACTATGCCAACTTTTAATATTGATAAACTTAACTGGTATAACGGCCAATATGTAAGAGCACTAAGCGATGAAGATTTAGCAAAAAAAATAATATCTGGTGGTTTTATTGACCCAAAAATTGACACAAATGAAATCACAAAAGTTATCCCATTAGTTAAAGAGCGCTTAGTAACCTTAGCCGATTTTGCTAAATACTCTGGATTTTTCTTTGGAGATTTCTCACCTAATATCAAAGATTTAGTTGGGAAAAATGACTCTAGTTTAGTCAAAAATATTATTAATGATTCACTTAAGCTCATTTCCGAAATTAAGAATTTTTCACACGAAGAACTTGAAAGCAAATTTAGAGAATATGTTACAAAAACCGAACAGAAACCAAGTGTAGTATTTATGATTCTAAGAGTTGCGGTCACTGGTAGCACAGCTACTCCTCCGCTTTTTGAAACTATGGAAATTCTTGGCAAAGAAGTTTGCGTTAGTCGTATGAGAATTAGCTTAGAGAATATTTAATGAAACCCGGACTATTTATATTAATTCTTTTTTTAGCAGTTTCAGCTTTACTTCTTGCAGTTATTCGGATTAATAATATCTCAATATCCCCATCCGTTAACATTTCGCTCTCACCAACACCTACTCCCAAGCAAAATATTTTTGGAAACGAAATTACCTACATAACCAAAGATAAGTCGGTAATTTCTGCAACTGTTTATTCTCCGGTCAATACAATTCCACCCTACAAATCGCTAATTCTTGTTCACCAATCCGATTCTGATAGGTCGGACTGGTCAATACTCGTCCCAACATTATTGGATAACGGTTATCGGGTTTTAGTTTTTGACCTAAAAGGTATGGGTAAGTCCAAGTCATCCATCGAACAAGAACCTGCTGGGGTTTATCTTGATTCTTTAGTTGGTGATCTAGAGGCATCAGTTGAATATATTAGAAACTTGCCAGACACTGACAAGGAGCATATTGGTGTAATAGGCGCAAGCCTAGGCGCAAACGTTGCCTATGTTTATTCAGGATCCGATCAAAATACTGTTTCTGCCACTGTTACTATTTCTGCTTCAAAAACCAACGGTCCTTTACAGGGAAAAAATATAAACAACTTCCGTCCTTCAAATATATTTTTCTTAACTGACCAAAAAGATCTTGCTTCTTCTCAAGAATTTTTTGGTAAGTCTTCTAATCCAAAATCAATTAAAATTTATCCTGATTCGACTGCTCACGGCGTAGAGCTTTTGAAAAATCCGCAAACAGTTACTGATATTTTAACTTGGCTAAAAACATCCCTCTAAAATTATTTAATTACACTTTCAATTATTTTTCGCACCTCTTTAGAATTGGTCGACATCATAAGCGCCATTCTTTTATCACTCGCGTTATCAAATCCCTTACAGTACCACGCCAAATGTTTTCTTACAGATAAAAAATTTAATTCAGGAGTCAAGTTTTCAAACGCTTCACAATGTTCAATTGCAATTTTTAGTTTTTCATTCAAAGCAATTTCTTTATTAGAAAAAATTTCGGGTCTACCAAACGCTGCTCGGCCAATTAGAGCACCATCTGTTTTGTAATATGATATTTTTTCAATTGCGTCTTCCATTGATTTAATATCACCATTTCCAAGTAATGTAGTTGTAGTATTTTTAGTCAGTTTAGCGGCCTTTGATATCTCCTCCCAATTGGCTTCTCCGCTGTACAGTTGTTTAAGTGTTCTGCCATGAAGTGTAATATTGGCAGGATTTGTTGAGAGTAGTGTTTCAATCCAAGATTCCGTAACTATTTCATCGTAGCCAATTCTTGTTTTGACAGAGACAGGCAATAAAATATTTTTTGTCAAAATATTATTTTTTTCTTTAAAGTTTTTTATCCAATTAGTTATCGTAGTCGGAAGTCCAATCTTTTCAATTTTTATTCCACTTGCCCAATCTTCAGTCCCTTTCTGTGTTGCCATGATAATTTCGCAAGCCAACTTTGGAGTTTTAATAAGTCCTGCGCCACCACCTTTTTTTGCTACATGGGGATCAGGACAACCCATATTGATATCAATTCCATCAAACCCAAGTTCCGCTAAAACAAAAGCACTTTTATAAAAATCATTTGGAGTAGAACCAAAAATTTGTCCTACAATTGGTGTAGGGCTTTTATGATAGACAAAGGCACTTAGTAGCTTGTCAGCGCCAGCAGCAATTCCTTCGACAGATGTAAATTCCGTAAACAGTACATCAGGTTGGCTGTATTTGTCAGTTATATACCTAAAAGCCGCGTCAGTAACACCGTCCATTGGTGACAGTCCGATAATTGGTTTATTTAATTGATCCCAAAATCCTCTATTCATTAATTAAAATTAATACACTTCGTTTATTGTTTTCAGATTGTATTAGATTTATAACTTTTAATCAAAATTATAGGATATATATTGTTTGCTAAACAAAGAGGCTAGAAAATCGTATACTTTAGTATTGATAAATAATATTTTTAAATAACAAAATTAACTGCCCAAATGGAGAATATTTTTTCACAACTTGCTGTCGCATTAAGCCTTTCATCACTTATTGGTTTTATTACCCTCAAATTCAAACTTCCTCTAGTTGTAGCTTATTTGTTGGCTGGTGTTGTTATATCGGTACTTAGTCTAATTGACCCCGGTCATTCACCCGTCTTTGAGGCTCTACCGGAAATTGGTATTGCCTTTGTTCTTTTTTTGATCGGCATGGAGTTAGATTTAAGAGAAATCAAATCTCTTGG
>CAYQLK010000028.1:4666-6535 GCA_964418515.1 uncultured Gammaproteobacteria bacterium
CCTTATCACTTGCAAATTCAAGGCAAAATCAAACCATTAAGAGATTTTTTTCTCACTTTATTTTTTGTTTATCTCGGACTTCAAGCCAATATTTTGGACGTTTTAGGTTACTGGCCGATAATTCTCGCCTTCACGGTTTTTGCAATTGTAATTAAGCCACTGTTATATATGTTTCTTTTGGGGGCTTTTGGTTTTCGCAAACACACTCTTTTCCAAACAGGGCTTAATCTCTCACAAGTCTCTGAGTTTTCCTTAGTTGTGCTTCTGGTTGGTGTCCAAGCAGGGCTTGCGTCTCAAGAATCATTATCTGTCATGGCGGCTGTCGCTATTTGTTCAATTATTCTCTCTTCAATTTTTATTTCTAATTCAAAGAGAATCTATAATATTTTCAAAGAATTTGTTGTTATTTTTGAACACCATTCCAAAATTCATCTTTTTGAAACTCAACAAATTGAAAATCTAGACGATCATGTGGTTGTAATTGGAGCTCACCAAGTAGGGGGGCCAGTTGTGAACTACTTACACAGAGAAAAAATTCCAGTCATAGTTTTGGATTTTAATCCGCACATTGTGCAAGAATACCGCAACAGGGGAGTCAATATTATTTATGGCGACGCCGGCGATCCAGAAATACTAGAAGGTCTCCAGTTGGGTAAATCCAAGCTAATTATTTCTACTGCTAACGACCTAACTGACAATGAGATGATTATTTTGGAGGCAAAAAAGAGAAAGTCTCAAGCGACAATTGTAGTTCGAGCCAGTGACAAAGAGCACGCTGCAATTCTAGCTGAGCTTGGAGCAGATTATGTAATTTTGCCCGAACAAGTGTCTGGGGATTTCCTACTATCTCATCTTAAGCTGCATTGGCCTAAGGTCAGGTTCCCAAAAAATGGATAAGAACTATATTCAGTTTTTTCAAATATAATATTTATATGGTCAAAAAAATAATTATTGTAATAAGTATTATTTTATTGCTGGTAACAAGTTTAATATTTTTCCTTACCAAACAAGGGATATTATTCAAAACCTCCCAAGACTCAGGCGAAATTGTTGATGCGTCTCAACCCTCACCTACCCCAACACCAATTGTTGTTGATCTTGATGACCAGAGCGTCCTAACTACAAAAGATAGCAAGCTCCAGATGATTTATCCAACCGTTTGGCAGGTGGAGAATATTCCAACGCAAAACAATCCAGATATTATTCAAGCAATCAACTTGTCTTCACCTAATGGAGATATACAAGCAAGTATTGAAATATCACAACAATACGACACCGAGATTAATCAAGTTCCTAGTTGTGAAAATACACCAAATATAATTTGTGAGTCTGTAATTAATAATACTCATCCAGTTAATATCGAAAAATCTCTTAACAATAATTCCCAAACCATAAATATTAATTCTATTTTTGCTCGCAGAATATTTAAGATTAACTTCACAATTAACAATGATGCTAACCAAGCACAAAATATCGAAACCGTTAACAAAATAATCGCTACAATGAAATTCTTTTAGCGCCCACGAGCTCTTCCTTTTGCTTTCTGGTTAATTTTTTAATAACTAACTCTCGCTTTAAGGAATCACTTAAACTTATACACTCTTCCTTATATATAAGCTCAACAGGTCTTCTGATTTTTGTGTAGTGGGCGCCGCTTTTTGAGTGATTGTGATTATTTAACCTTCGATCTAAATCGTTTGTTCTGCCTGTGTAATATGTCCCGTCGGCGCACTTAACTATATAAACGTAATACATCTAGACTATCAACTTCAACTCAGACTACTTCTTTTTATTACCCGTTTCGATAGGTCTAATGAATTTAAGGTATCCAAGTACCAGTGACACAGTCAGACCAACCGAAACGACCAA
>CAYQLK010000029.1:0-4264 GCA_964418515.1 uncultured Gammaproteobacteria bacterium
TATTGACACAATTTAGCACTTGTAGTACATTAGTGCTAATACAAGTTTTCGCAGACTGAAACTTGTGTTACTAACAATTTATGACGGATCTTACAGACCGCCAGCGCAAACTCCTACGATCAATCGTAGAGCGCTACATCGATACAGCTGAACCAGTTGGTTCAGAATCAATCGAAAAAATTGCAGGGCTTGGTGTTTCGCCCGCAACTATTCGAAACGAAATGGCTACTTTAACCAAGGTGGGTTATCTCGTTCAGCCTCACACATCTGCTGGACGTATTCCAACCTCACAAGCCATCAAGTTGTACATTAACCAGTTAATGGAAGAAAAAAACCTCTCCGTTCGCGACGAGGTTAGTATCAAAGAAAGTCTTTGGGATCAAAGATTCGAATACGACAAACTAATGCGTCAAGCTACCCGCGCACTCGCTGAGCAGACTAACACTCTAGCTTTAGCAACCAGCGCTACCGGTGATGTTTACGCTGCAGGTATGTCCAACATCTTAGACAAACCAGAGTTCTATGACATCGATTTGACCAAGGCAGTTCTGGGACTTATCGATCGTTATGAATTACTTAACGACGTCTTTGGTAGAACCTACGGCGACGAAGTTGTCCATGTTGTTTTTGGTGACGAGTTAGCTTTATCTGAGTTCATCCCTTGTGGTTTTGCGTTCACCAAATACTCCTCAGGCAACGGACGCGAAGGATATATTGGCGTTGTTGGCCCATGTCGTTTGCCATACCAAACCGTCATTCCAACCTTGCGCTACTTCGGATCCCTTCTTAATGAGGTTTCCCGCAACTGGTAATTAGTTAGCCAGTATTAGTTATTAAGTCAAAAACACCAAAAATATTTATGAAAACCAAAAAAACAAAAACCAAAATCGACCCCGAATTAGTTGCTGATCTCGAAGAGGTAGAAGCTAATCTTGATTACAAAGAATCTTATCATCGTGCTTTAGCCGATTATCAGAATCTTCAAAAAAGAGTAGAAAGAGAAAAAGAGCAGATATTAGAATTTTCTGGCTCTGTCATCCTCTACAAATTTCTTGAAGTTTTCGATAACCTGCTAACTGCCCAAAACCATCTCAAGGACCCAGGGCTTGATATGGTACTCGCTCAGTTCCGCAAGGTTTTTGAGGACGAGGGTTTGCAGGAAATAAGTATCGAACTTGGTGTAACCGAGTTTGATCCGCACTTCCACGAGGCGGTAACCGAAGTTACAGGGGAGCCCGACGGCACTATTGCCGAAGTACTAAAAAACGGCTTCACGCTTAACAATAAGGTTATTCGTCCCGCAACAGTCACAGTTAATAGAAAAAATAAGTAAAATAAAAAAAGGAGACAAAATATATGTCAAAAATAATAGGAATTGATCTAGGTACAACCAACTCGGTTGTCTCAGTTATGGAAGGTGGAGAGCCAAAAGTTATCCACTCAGCCGAAGGTCGCAATACTGTACCTTCAGTTGTTGACCCAACCAAAAACATTGTCGGTGATGTGGCCAAACGCCAAATTGTCGTCAATTCAAAAAACACGATTTTCAGTGTTAAGCGTCTAATGGGGCGTAAATTAAAGGACAAAGAAGTTCAGAGTCTACTCAAGTGGATTCCTTACGAAGTTGTCGAGGGCAAAAACGGTTCCGCTGATGTCAAAGTCGACGGCAAATCCTACACCCCACAAGAAATCTCAGCAATGATTCTCGCCAAACTCAAAAAAGATGCCGAGAGCTATCTAGGTGAAGATGTCAAAGAAGCAGTTATTACTGTTCCTGCATACTTCGACGATGCTCAGCGTCAGGCTACCAAACAAGCAGGCGAAATCGCAGGTCTTGATGTCAAACGTATTATCAACGAGCCAACCGCAGCCGCTCTGGCTTACGGGCTAGACAAGAAAAATGCTCACACTATCGTGGTCTACGACCTTGGTGGTGGAACATTCGACGTCTCTGTTCTAGAGCTAGGTGATGGAGTTTTCGAAGTTAAAGCAACTGGTGGTGACACTCACCTCGGAGGCGACGACTTTGATCAAGTTATCATTGATTACCTTGTTACTGAGTACAAAAACACCGAAGGTGTTGATATCTCAGGCGACAAAGCAGCGATGCAGCGTATCAGAGACGCAGCCGAAAAAGCCAAAATCGAGTTATCTAGTGCAACAGAGTCCGAAATAAGTCTTCCGTATCTTACGGCCGACAACTCCGGACCTAAGCACATGCAGACCAAACTCAGTAGAGCAAAACTCGAAGAGTTAGTTACAGATTTAATCGAAAAAACCCTAACTCCAGTCAAGAACACCCTTAAAGATGCTGGTGTCGAAGCAACTGCAATCGACGAAGTTATCCTCGTTGGTGGAATGACTAGAATGCCAAAAGTTCAGGAAAAAGTTAAAGAATTCTTCGGCAAAGATCCTAATAAGGGTATTAATCCTGACGAAGTTGTCGCCATCGGCGCAGCTATCCAAGGAGCAGTCCTTTCAGGAGACGTCAAAGACATTCTTCTTCTCGATGTCACACCACTTACCCTTGGTCTCGAAACCCTGGGCGGTGTTCGCACTCCGCTTATCGACCGCAACAGTACAATCCCGACTTCCAAGTCGCAGATTTTCTCAACTGCAGCCGACAACCAAACCTCTGTAGAGATTAACGTCCTACAAGGTGAGCGCGAAATGGCTACCGACAACAAGAGTTTAGGAAGATTTATTCTTGACGGAATTCCAACTGCACCTCGCGGTGTCCCACAAGTCGAAGTCACATTCGACATTGACGCCAATGGAATCCTTGCTGTCTCAGCCAAAGACAAAGCTACAGGCAAAGAACAAAAGATAACCATCACTGGTTCTACTTCACTCAGCAAAGAAGAAGTCGAAACCAAGATGAAAGAAGCCGAAGCTCACAAGGCCGAAGATGACAAGAAAAAAGAGCTCATTGAGGTTCGCAACAATGCCGAAAGCTTAATCTACCAGAGCGAAAAAGCCCTCAAAGATGCTGGCGACAAGGTTAGCGCTGAGGTCAAAACCGAAGTTGAAGACAAGGTCAAGCTAGCCAAAGAAGCTCTCGAGGCTGATGATATTGATACCATCAAAAAAGCTACCGATGAGCTAAGTACCTCGACTCAAAAAGTAGGTCAGGCAATGTATGATCAAGCCGAAGGGCCACAAGCTTCAAATGATCAAGCTTCAGAATCTGAAGAAAAAACCTCCGAAGAGCCTGCAGCTGAAGGCGAGACTCAAGAAGGCGAAGTAGTAGAAGAAAAAAAGTAAAAAAATAAAAAAATGGCATTTACGCCAGAAGCACAACCCAAACCAACTGGGCTAGAATCCAAAACTCGTGAAGAGCTAGAAGCTCTTTGGGACAAAGCCGATGATAGTCCAGCTGGTAGTGCTGGTGGGTTTACTCAAGGCCAAATATCCGAAGCTCTTACTCGTCTCAATCACAAAGAAGCTCTTTCTGGTGAAAACGTTCCAGATTCTCCACTACCAACGTCCAATCTCCCGTTCAAGGATAGTCGAGGTCGGATAATTAACTACAATATTCTTCGAATGCGACGCGAAGCAGTCGCCGCAATTAGAGCCAAACATCCAGAAGACCAAGAAAAAGAAAGGAAATAGTTACTCGCCAAAATTCTTCCAAAAACTATCTCCGACATTTTTGTCATCACTCTCAATTTTGTTATGAACGCCTTTTGTTTCCCTTACTTCCAATCACACTTTGAGCGCCTTTTGTTGAGCGTCGGCGAAACAAGGTGCCCGACGCCAGCAGGCCAAAGGGCTGAAGTGAAAAGTGTGATTAAAAACTCTGTTTCTCCATATGGAGAAAACCTATAAAATATTTAATTAAATCAAACAATGTCACTTGAAAATCCAGAATTATCAGAACTAGAACAAAACAAACGCCAAGCAGCCCTAGTTGTGGCTCAGCAGTATCAATTTGCTCATCGTGCATTAGAAGTACGCGGATTAGAAGCACTTAAGCGTGATGCGCAAAGAGCCAAGGACGAAGGCAATCATCGTTATCGTGGTTGGTTGGTTGAAACATATTTCTTAGCAATCGAACTTTGGGAAGAGTCACTCCAAGCACCCAAAATAGGATCTTCTCGAGATTTAGTTATCGACCGCCGTCCACGACCCAAGCCCGCCGAACCCAAACCCACAATTCCAAGACCCGACAAACCTATTCCAGCTTTGCCAATTGCCAAAATGCAGGGTGAAGCTGTTAGATCTGAGGAAGAAATTTTTGATGATAAACGTAAAAGAACTATCG
>CAYQLK010000030.1:0-3963 GCA_964418515.1 uncultured Gammaproteobacteria bacterium
CAGATTATTTAATAATCTTCGGTTCCTCTCTCCGAGTGAGCCACAATATTGCTCGTAGATTAGAGTTACTCGCGCAAATTCGTTCGTCATTTCGGTTAAGCTCATTCCTCACTCAGTTTGCGCTACCTCCTGCGCATCAGGAGACCTGATGCTAAGGTTATAAATTGTTATTTGTCAAGGAATATTTAACGACTACTCTCGTGGTTTGAGTTTGGGGGTTTCGTCGGTTTTTTCTTTTGTCTCCCCTGCCCCTTTTTGGGGTTTTGGTTTTGAACTATTTGATTTGGCTGAAAGTTTGCCTGAAGAGACTGTTTTGCCTTTTTTGTTGGTACTTGGATTATCGCCTTCTTCTTCTTTGGCAATGGTGGTGGCTGCTGAAACAGTATCGCCACTTTTGCTAAATCTCATCAAAGTTACGCCTTGTGTGTCTCGGCCGAGTTTGGGAATATTTTTGAGAGGAAGTCTTATAATCTGGCCTTTTTTGGAGGTTAAGACTAGTGATTCGTCCTGAGCGTTGATAAGCTCTGCGGAGACAATTTTGCCGGTTTTGGCGGTAATATTGGCAGCTTTTACGCCTTTTCCTCCCCTACCCTGCATGGTCCAAGCTGTGGCAAGTGATTTTTTGCCAAAGCCGTTTTCGGTAACAATTAAGAGCTCGCCTCTGTCATTGTCAACGTGTCCAACGGTTAGACCAATAACTGAGCCTCCGACTTTGAGATTAATGCCTCGAACTCCACGAGTGTCGCGTGCTGTTGAACGGATATTTTTTTCGTTAAATTTAATAGATTGGCCATTATCGGAGACGATTAGGATGTAGTCAGATCCGCTAGTAAGTTTGGCCCAACGTAGTTCGTCGCCATTGTCGAGGTTAATAGCAATAATGCCTGTTTTTCTGATGTTGCTGAATTTTTCGATGGCGGTTTTTTTGACCACACCTTTTTTGGTTACTAATAAAATATTGGCGTCTGGAAGGGTTGTTTTGGCAATTGGAAGGATTGAGAGGATTTCTTCTCTTTGTTCAATATCAATTAAATTAATGATGGCTTGGCCTTTGGCGACCCTTGAGCTTTCAGGTACTTCGTATGTTTTGAGTTGGAAAACTCTGCCACGATTCGTAAAGAACATTAAAGAATCGTGAGTTTGACAGCGAATTAGATGCGAAACGACATCTTCTTCTTTGGTGGTGATACCACTAACACCCTTGCCACCACGGCGCTGGGTTTTGAAGGTACTTGGAAGCTGGCGTTTAATGTAACCAGTTTGAGTGATTGTGACAATGGTTGGTTCGTTCGCAACTAAATCTTCTTCGGAGAATTCGCCAATTTTGTTTTTAACAATTTTTGTGCGTCTGGCGTCACCGTATTTTTCTTTGATTTCTAGTAGTTCGTTTTTAGCCACAAGAAGGATTTTTTCTGGGTGAGCAAGTAAATCTTCGAGATAAGCGATCATTTCGCGAACTTGTTTGAGCTCCTCTTCGATTTTGAGTCTTTCAAGAGCAGCAAGTCTTCTTAACTGCATATCTAGAATGGCTACAGCCTGAAGTTCGGATAGTTTGAATTTGGTCATCAATTGACCTTTTGCGGTATCAGCGTCGGGAGCTGCACGAATGATTCGGATAACCTCATCGATATTATCAACGGCAATTTTGAGCCCTTCGAGAATGTGTTCGCGAGCACGGGCGGCTTTGAGGTCAAATTCGCTTCGTTTGGTGATGATGTTTTGGCGGTGCTTGATAAATTCAGACAACATAATATTGAGAGTCATTGTTTGAGGTACACCGTCGATAAGACCAACTGCATTAACAGAGAAGTTTTGCTGCATGGCAGTTAGTTTGAATAAGTTGTTGAGTGTTGATTGTGGTTTGGCGTCGCGTCTTAGTTCGATGGTAATACGCATACCTTTGCGGTCTGAGTCGTCACGAAGATCAGCAATACCTTGAATTTTTTTGTTGCGAACAAGGTCGGCCATTCTTTGAATCAAAACAGACTTGTTAACTTGATATGGAAGCTCGGTGATAATAATTTGGAATTTGCCGTTTTTGCGTTCTTCGATATCGGCTTTGGCTCTGGTAATAATTCTGCCGCGTCCTGTGGCATAGGCAGCAGTAATTTCTGCTTGGTCGTAAATAATACCGCCTGTTGGAAAATCAGGTCCTTTGATAAAACGGAGTAAATCTTCAACTGAAGCTTCGGGATTGTCGATTAGGTGAACTGTTGCGTCAATTACCTCTGATAAGTTGTGCGGTGGAATTGAAGTTGCCATACCGACAGCAATACCGTTGACACCATTAAGTAAAAGGTTGGGGATAACCGAAGGTAGAAGATTAGGCTCTTTGAGGGTGCCGTCGAAGTTGTCTCCCCAGGTGACAGTGTCTTTGTCCATATCACGCAGAAGCTCACTAGCTATGGCTGACATTCGACATTCGGTATACCTCATAGCGGCTGCTCTATCTCCGTCAACAGAACCGAAGTTACCCTGACCATCAATTAGCGGATAGCGTAAGGAAAAGTCTTGGGCCATTCTGACTAGTGCTTCATAAACAGGGCTATCTCCGTGTGGATGGTATTTACCAAGAACCTCACCGACAACCTTGGCACATTTTGAGTAATGTGCGGTATGGCTAAGGCCGACTTTGTACATGGCATAAATAATGCGTCTCTGAACCGGCTTAAGCCCATCTCTAACATCAGGTAAAGCTCGAGCGACAATAACACTCATTGCATAGTCGAGGTATGAACGCTTCATTTCGGCGACAATGCCACTTTGAATGACTTGTCCGATGTAATTGATATCAGTAACGACGTTTTCTGCCATTTTTGTTATTTTTTATTAAATATCTAATGTTGCCATTTTGGCGTGGCTTTGAATGAATCTTTTGCGTGGAGGTACTTCGTCCCCCATTAACATATTAAACACTTCGTCAGCTTCGGCGGCATCATCAACAGTTACTTGTTTGACTACACGGTGTTCTGGATTAAGAGTTGTTTCCCAGAGCTGTTCGGCGTTCATTTCTCCAAGACCTTTATAGCGCTGGATAGAAGGATTTTTGCCTTCGGCTTTGAGTTTATCGACTTGTTTATCCTTCTCTTCATCATTGTAGGCGTAGTCAAATTTTTGTCCAACTGAGACTTTATAAAGTGGTGGTTGAGCAATATAAACATATCCGCTTTCGACGATTTGAGGCAAATATCGGTAAAAGAAAGTCAAAAGTAGAGTATTGATATGATCCCCATCAACATCTGCGTCAGTCATAAGCATTATTCGGTGATAACGAAGCTTTTCAATATTGAATGTATCCCCTATTCCTGTGCCTAGGGCAATAATTAGATTTTTGATTTCTTCAAATTCTAAAACTTTATCAAGTCTTGCTCGTTCGGTATTCAAAATTTTACCTCTTAGTGGCAATATTGCCTGGAATCTTCGGTCGCGTCCGCCTTTGGCGGTTCCGCCAGCGGAATCTCCTTCAACTAAATATAGTTCACATTTTGATGGATCTTTTTCCTGACAGTCGGTAAGTTTGCCTGGTAAGGTCATTCCCTCCAATGCACCTTTTCTAAGTACAGCCTCTTTGGCGGCACGAGCAGCCATTCTGGCTTTGGCGGCTAAAATCACTTTGCCCATTATATTGGTGGCTTCGCGAGGATTTTCTTCAAAATACTCTTCTAGTCCTGATTTAACGGCGTTTTGGACGATTGGCTGAACTTCAGAGTTACCTAGTTTGCTCTTGGTTTGCCCTTCGAATTGAAGTCCTTCTGAGCCCATACGAATAGCAATAACCGCAGTAAGACCCTCTTTCATATCGTCACCGGTAAGAGCGAGATCTTTTTCTTTAAGGAAGCCTTTGGATTTGGCATAGTCATTGACGGCGCGAGTTAGGGCCATTCTAAAACCGGTAACGTGTGTACCACCTTCTGGGGTGCGAATAACGTTAACGAAACTTTCGACTGTTTCAGCAAAGCTTTG
>CAYQLK010000031.1:0-3874 GCA_964418515.1 uncultured Gammaproteobacteria bacterium
TGATTTTTTTACAGCGTTTTTTAGTTTAGGCTCTTCCAGGAATCGTAAAGAATTTGTTAACAGAAAAGGTGTAGGTGTGGAGTTAAAGGTCAAGGGTGGTAAATCGTATTTTATATCGACTGATAGGCCAGAAGAGCTGGTTTCGATAATACTCAAAGCACAATCATTGTAGTTTATATTTGTTAGAATTGAGGTATGAAAGCTTTACAGTTGTTTTTTGCAGTTTTGATCCCCTTTTTTGTTTTTGGTTGTACTAAGGCTGGTTTGAATACTGAAGTTAATAAGTCTGAAAGTGTTGTTTTAACTCTGGAAGAGGTTGCAAAACACGCTTCAGAAGAGGATTGCTGGATAATAATTAGAAATAAGGTTTATGGAGTTACTGATTTTATTAGTGAACACCCAGGTGGTAGTTTTCGTATAATTCCGAACTGTGGTAAAGACGCAACTGAAGGATTTGAGACTCAAGGCGGTCGGGGATCGCACAGTCAAGATGCTTATCAATTATTGCCGGAATTTTTGATTGGTGAAATAGGGGCAACAGTTCAAACTGCCAAATAAATGGAAGAACAACTGCCCAATCTACAAATTTCTTTTTGGAATAGGCATTTAGTTAAATTTATTTTTGTAGGCATTTTTATTATTGCGAGCCTTATACGTTTTGTTGGACTTGCTGATGGTAAAAGTTTTGATATTAGTAGGGCGGAAATAAAAGAAGTTGTTCAAGTTCAGCAGATAAATGGTGCTGTTGTTTATCAAAATTGGCCGATGTTGCGTCTTGAGGGTGCGAGATTTGTGCTTCCAAAGGGGTTTGTGCATAAAAATAGTGACCCTTTTTTTGAAAGTATTTTGCCGTCTTTTTTGGTTTATCCGATATATTTCCTACTTAATTTTGATTTGGAAAAAATTATATTTGCTTACTCAATCATTGGCGGACTAACTGCTGCAATGGTCTTTTTGGCATCCCAATTGTTTTTAAGCAGATTTAAATCACTTTTTGTGGGTATTTTTTACTCGTTTGGTTTTTGGCCGATATTTGAGTCGCATTTGTTGCTCAACTTATCCTTTTCTCCTATTTTGAGTATTTTAGTTTTTTATTTCTCCGTAAAAATAATTAAATACGGAGCGAGTTTAAAAAATTGGATTTTTCTAACATTATTTTTATCACTTTCAATTCAGTTTCAGGCGACAAATATTTTATTTGTGCTAGCGACCTTGACAGCTTTCCTTTTGCTTCGCAAACCAGATACTTTTTTATCTTGGAAAAAGAACTTGTTCGTATTATTTATCTTTGTGCTGGTTACCTTGCCATTTATTATGGCTGAGGTTTTAGGTGGTTTTGAGCAGACCCAAGCGTGGTTTAGTTATTTACCGCGAATGTTTTTAACTAATATTGTCGATATCTATAAAGATGTATTCATAGCTATTGGTCAAGCTGTTTCAGTTTTTGTATTGCCAACAGTAATTGTTGAAACTTTTTATAAATGGCTAATTGGATTGATTTTTGTGCTGGTTTTGTTTTTGAGGTTAAAATTTTTAAAACGAACAGGACAAAAACAAGCGCTAGAGTTTTATTTATTGATTTTACTTGGGGTATGTAGCCTTATGATTTATTTTAATTATTTGGCTTATTTTAAGGGTCAAAGCCATGATTTTACTGTGGTGAAAAATTTAGGTTTCTTTTGGCCGATTTTGACAATATTTTTGACATATTCAGTTACGAAGTCATACAAAGAAAAATATTTCCCAATTACTGTAATAGTTGGATTTATTATTTTAATGAATTTGTTTGTTTGGGCTAAAAATTTGGACTTAACGAAATTAACAAATACAAGTTATGGGCTAAAGTCGCAAATTGTTGAGATGGTATTGATAAATTCTGATACTCAAAAATCTGAAATACTTTTGGAGCTAGAGAATTTTGATCAGTCTGTATTTGTGTTTTTGATGAGTCAACTGAATTATTTTGTTTTGGATAGTATAAATGGATCCAAAATTTCAACCATAGACATAAAGAGGTCAGGAGATGATGTGTTGTATGTTCTGTCAATTGGTAGGGATGTTGTTTTTGTTGGAGTACGGCCAATTGCTCCAAAAGCATATTCTTTAGAGAAGAAGTTTTTTGTAATTTCGGATAAAAATAATGATAACCAATTTGGCAAAGAAGTAGATAAGGTTAACGATATTCAGCTGTATCAGGCTAAATAGTTCAGATAATGTGTGCGCCCGGCAGGATTCGAACCTGCGACCCTTCGGTTCGAAGCCGAATACTCTAATCCACTGAGCTACGGGCGCATTAAATACGTATTATTGTGTTGCATTATACTCTATCCTCGAAATCGATTTTTTGCAATTTTCACAATCCCATAATAAATATTTCACTCATTTACTGAAATGTGTTCAATTACTTGATTTTAGCTTAATATAGTGCTACAATTCCGCGTCTATGTTTGTGCTGTATGCGCAGTACATTTTTTTGCGCAAATAAAGATGCATATAAATATCTTATAGTAATGAATATTTTGAACAAAACAACCTCTCGAGTAAAAAGGATTTTTATTAATCCGAAGGTTGAACATATAAAACCACGAAAAAAAGGATCGATGATTGGTGCTGGGGTAAAGAAACTCGAAAATGAGTTTATTACTCATACAACATTAATTCATCACAAATCAGCCGTACATACATTTATTCTTTGGCAGAAACTGTTTTTAACAAGTGTTATAGGGGTATTTTTAATAGGATTAGCTTTGAATTGGCTACTTACACTTCAAGTAGTTGTTGCGTTTTTAACGGTTATTTATTTTATCGACGTGCTTTTTAATCTGTTTTTAGTCTTAAAAAGTTTACATTTACCGCCAGAACTCGATTTTGATGATAAAGAATTGGCTGAAATTAAAGATATAGATTTGCCGATTTATACAATTCTTTGCCCAATGTACAAAGAAGCTAAAATTATCCCGTCATTTTTGGAAGCTATTTCAAAACTTGATTGGCCAAAAAATAAACTTGATGTACAGCTTTTGCTTGAAGAGGATGATTTGGACAGTATTCATACTGCAAAAAATTGGGGTCTACCGAGTTATGTAAGAGCAATCATTGTTCCCCACTCACAGCCAAAAACTAAGCCAAAAGCTTGTAATTACGGATTAAATATCGCGAAAGGTGAATACTTAGTAATTTATGACGCAGAAGACATTCCGGACCCAAAACAACTTAAAAAAGCGTACTTAGCTTTCCAGAGTGTTGATAAAAATGTTGTTTGTTTGCAGGCAAAGCTTAACTACTTTAACCCACATCAAAATTTTATAACTCGTTTATTTACAGCCGAATACTCACTTTGGTTCGATGTGGTCCTGCCTGGATTACAAGGAATTAACACTAATATTCCGCTAGGTGGCACAAGTAATCATTTTAGAATTGATGACCTTAAGACTTTAGAAGGTTGGGATCCTTTTAACGTAACCGAAGACTGTGATTTGGGGGTTAGGCTATTTATGGAAGGCAAAAAGACCGCTGTGATTAACTCAACTACTCTTGAGGAAGCGAATAGTAAGTTCAAAAATTGGTTAAGACAACGATCAAGATGGATTAAGGGATATATGCAGACATATTTAGTGCATATGCGTAATCCATATCAACTAGTTAAAAAACAAGGAATTCATGCGCTTTTCTTTAACCTTATTGTTGGAGGCAAAATTGCGTTTATGTTTATTAATCCTTTTTTGTGGTTAGCCACGATTGGATATTTTGTTTTACACGCGCAACTTGGGGCAATTATTGAATCACTATTCCCTTCTTATATTTTTTATATGGCTCTGTTTAGTTTGGTATTTGGAAACTTTCTGTACATGTTTTATTACATGATTGGGTGTGC
>CAYQLK010000032.1:0-3635 GCA_964418515.1 uncultured Gammaproteobacteria bacterium
TTGAGACAGGAGACCTGAAACATAAAAAATGCCCCCTGAGAGTGGAGGTGCGGACTCTCAGAGGGCGGTGGACTGCGGAATGAAGTCGGCAGCTTTTGGCCTACTAGCCGACGCTGACCTTGATCATCCCAGCGTCGAAGTAGCCGGCACGGCGAAGTGCTCTGCGGGCGAGCTTTTTGATGAGGCGCCTGCCGCGCGGGCCGGCATGCTTGAGGCGTTCATCTTGCGATTTGATTGGGCTGTACTTCAACAGACACTCCAATTTGTTAATTTTCTAGGTGTAATTATATATTATTATAGGATAAATGTCAAGTGTTATAGGTTCTTGCTTAAGTTGTTCGAAAAAGCTGAGCCCCCCCACTTTTTCTTTAACTAAAAGCTACGAGCCTGCGTTAAGAATGAATTAATGTTTCAATCTCTCTTTGAGACAGGAGACCTGAAACTAAGGCCTGTTTGTCAAGTACTACAGGATACTTTTATTGCAAAAGGATCACGCAGGACGTAGCGAAAATGAGTGAGGATTTTAATAATTAGTAATATCTATTTTGGAGATTATTTGTTTACCGATTTTTTCTCCCAAATCAAACCCCGCATCATTATCGATTTGAAAATGTATTCCACTCATTAACCTCGTGTCGCGAGCCTCTTTAGCATCATCTATCCACACTTGTGCTTTTTCTGGTACCAGTTTACTTAATACTTCTGCCGCCGCTCGTGAAACAGTTGAATGGCCAGATAAATAACTTGGAAAGTTTGGGTTACTCTGAGTGATTGACAATTGTTTCATTCGCATTGATGGTCTGGCGGTCCAGTAGGTGAACTTGACCTTCCAGCACTCCATAAAAGCATCGGCTATGGTCTGGGTTAGGATTTTTTGATATCTGGCATACTGCATGTCGTTTATTTTTTGATTCTTGGTTTCTTCATATAATCTATTAAGCCAAATTCCTGAGGGGGCTTCGGTACCAGGCCCACCTGCCCAGAATTCAATTTTTGGTAACCACTCTTTGTCATCGCGACTCTTAACTGCGTTAATTACTATTTCTATCTCTTTTTTATCTTGAACTGAATTAAGTATTGGAGGAGCAGGTGTTTCAAAGTTGTGATTATTATCCAATATCCATCTAGTCCATTCGCCTGCAGTAGGAGAGTAAGGATTTTTACCTACCCAATAACCCTCGCCACTCGGAATAATTTCATCCCAAATTAAACTATTTTTGCCATCGGTTTTTTCGCGATCTTGATATTTTTTAAGAATTTGCTTAGTTTGTAATGAAATTTTTTCACTTGAATTGTTTGTAATATTTTCAAAGTATTTATTCGTTTGACTAGTATTGTTTGGCATCATTTGGTTAATTATTTCTTTTGTTGCCAAACTTGACTGAATATTACTACCGTTTACGGCTAAAACATCAGCATATACTGAAGCAATATAAGCATAGAATCTTGCTGACTCTGGTGGGGTGGGTTCGTTTTTTTTGACCAAATTTTGCGCATACTCAATCCAAAGTCTTGATCCGTTGCGGAATTTAAGACTATTTTCTTCATTCACAAACGCATCATTATAGCTACGAGTGTAATCTGGATTGTTTTTAATTACTGAATCTTTGGTAATAAAAAAAATATTTGACAAAAAATAGGCAATGACGAATACAATAGTCAGTAATATTGACAGTTTATATTTTTTCCACTTACTTTTGGATGGCTTTTTCTTGAACATTACTTAGATTATAAACTCTTACCACTGGTATCACAGACAAAAAAAGAGGGTCTATTGACTGTACCTCAACTTAATTTGTTTCGATTTTTCTTAACTAATCTCGAACTTGTTTTTAGTCCTCGACAGAAATATGCAGGAATTTAATTAAATTTTGTAACACCAAGTAAAAAAATGCCCTCCTTTTTAGGGGAGGGCGTGGCAGATAGAACAGGTATTAGCCGTTCCATCCGCGGTTGGGGTCGGCACGCATTTCCTCGGTCTCGACCCGCGAGCGAGAATAGTCGTCATGTAGACGAACTGTTCTACCAGTCTCGGGGGTAGAGAATTCGGCAATCACGGAGTCCGTAACTGCCTCGAGGCGGTGAACCGTCGGCGGTTTGATTCGATAGCCCACGAAAGGCTTCATTCTGACTGGACGAAGATCGTCCGGCGAATTGCCAATCCAAAGGATTGCTTCGCCGCTGATCAGGCACATGGTCTCGTCTTTTGCGGGTTTTCCCCCGTCGGGTCCATGACCGTGACTTTGGGCGTGGTACTGCATCGACAGCCTACAGCCAGCCTTGATGTGTTCGAGCTTCCCGGTGTATTCCGCGGTTTCGGCTACGATTAGCTCGTGCCCCCACGGCTTTATGACCGTTTTGGCCATCGGCTCGGTCTCAGCTACGGCGGGGAACAGATCCTGGTCGCCATTATCGTCGATGATCTTCCACATCTCTTCAGCAATCGGATCAGTACGAACGGCAGTCAAGACGATTACTCCTTGTTAAAGTTTGAACGGTAATTATACATTATTATCCTATAATATTCAATTTCCCGACAATATCTGATATAATTCCACCTTAGGCAAATTAACAAATCCAACGAAAGAGGAAAACATCTTGTCCTGTCGAATCATGGAAGTCACTGCACCCTTGCGCCAGTTTGCTTACAAACTCGGCAAAGACTACATGCCCGGCGACTACTTGTTCGCCCCGCACGAGGAAGATCTGACGAGCGACGACGATTCCGTCCGTGTGACGACCAAACCTCACGAAGGCAATGAAGTGTTGGTGCCGAGGAGTAGGTTGCTAGCAACCAACTTTGTGGCTGAAGAACAACCTCCGCTCCGTCCGCTCATGCCGGCGGCCCGGCCAGTGATGGCCAAGTTCACTGCATTGGCCCTATAAGCCATGCTGCAACCTGACGCAGAATTCCTCAGCGAAGCCCACACTCAGCCAGAGTACGAAAGGCGAAAGATTCGGAAATACCGAATTCAAGCTGTACTGACAGCGTTGCTCACAATCTTCTTCGCTGCTGCTGGGTACCTGCTGTTTGATATCATCGGACTGCTGGTAGTCTTCTTCCTGTTTCTTGTTCTGACGACGCAGTCAGAATGGAAGCAGTGGTTCCTCTTTTTTAGGCGCTGATCCTCAAGGATTGCTGCACAGTCACGACCCTCGATTAACCTCGGGGGTCTTTTTTTTGAGCCCGTAGTATTTACAACTAGCAATAAAATTAAGGATATTTCTCGACTTACAGGTTAAGATAGATATTCTTGTAACCAATAAATGTCTAAACTTACACTTTCAACAGACCAACAAACAGTGCTTGACCAAGTTATGGCCTGGATAGATGCCCCAGTTGGGGATTATTTAACAATTGGCGGTTACGCTGGAACAGGTAAGACAACCTTAACGGCTTTTATCCGACAAGAAATTTTTAACAAATCCCCTCTACTCAAAATCGCCTTTTGTTCATACACCGGCAAAGCTGCGCGAAACTTGGAAGAAAAACTTAAAGAAAATAAGGCGATTTTTTCAGGAGATTCTGTGTCTACAATTCATTCTCTTATTTATACAGCTATAACCAATAAGCAGGGCAACATCACTGGATGGAAAAGAAGAGATTTTATGGACGCAGATTTAATAATTGTTGA
>CAYQLK010000033.1:0-3205 GCA_964418515.1 uncultured Gammaproteobacteria bacterium
GAACTTATCCACACCAAAAGGGGAGTTCAGTTGGCTGTGGAAAACCTTGCTGATCAGATAAAAGCCACCTACAAAATCCCACTTTCAGAAATAATCACTGATTTTTATGATGAACTAAAAAGTCGCACCCAAGGCTACGCCTCACTTAACTTCGAAGTCACTAGCTACGAACCAGTCGTGGTTAGCAAGTTAGAAATCTATATAAACAACGATCCATTAGATGCTCTTGCTCAAATCGTACCAAGTTCTAGAGCCGAAAGTTCCGGTCGAGCCACAGCCCTCAAGCTCAAAGAAGTCCTTCCAAGGCAACAATTTTCATTACCTATCCAGGCCATCGTTGGAGGCAAAATAATTGCCAGAGAAACAGTTCCAGCTTTTAGAAAAGATGTCACCGCCAAACTCTACGGTGGAGACGTCACTCGTAAAAATAAACTTCTAGACAAACAGAAAAAAGGTAAAAAAAGACTCAAAAGCATTGGCAATATCCAAATCTCTCAAGAAGTCTTTACTGCCCTCCTTCGCAAATAATTTGTTTTCAGCTTTGCAATAAGCTAAAATCCTTTTCTTAGTTAACTCCTAGCACTTTAAGTTAAAAGGAGAACTTGTGTCTGACGACATCCTTGCCCAGTTCGAAGCAATTGCTGAACAAGCAATGGCTGAAGTACCCCCATTCCTCACCCCGACAGTCGACCTCAACATTGTCCACCGTCAAGCAACACTCTTCGGACAAGCTGTCTATTGGGAGCGCTGCCGCAAAGGATTTTCCCACACAGAACATCATTTCGGCATTCTTGAGGCTGTCGCAACTTGTGTCAGACACAACTGCGGCGTCTCAAGGACAGAACTCGAGCTAGTAAAGCTCGCCACTCCTGCATTCCTTGCTGAATTAGAAAGGTGTCAGCTTGAGATCGCTCAACAGCTCACACTACTAACCAGTGCCCAAGGACTTTTCATTGTCAAAGGCCTAGGCTTTTCTGACAGTGACATCACATCGGAAAAAATCGAGCGCTTTCTGCTCAAAAGGGGAAACTGGTGGGTCTAGCCGATCTGCACATTCACACCAAGTCCAGCGACGGCACATTCAGCCTCAGTGAGCTTTTTGAATACGTTCAAGAGCACACAAGGCTGGATGTTATCGCTGTTACTGAACACGACGATATACGAGGTGGCATCCAAGCCGTCTCGTTAAGAGAACGCGGTACTTATCGTTTTGAGGTCATCTGCGGGGTAGAAATTACAACCCGCCACGGTCACCTTATTGCGCTTGGTATTACCGACCAACCACCGCTTCTTGCTTCGGCAGAAGACACTATCAAGTTCATCCACGAGCGTGGGGGACTAGCGATCCCCGCTCATCCAATGGCCAGGGTTCCGCTCAGTTTCAGCTCGGAGACGATAAGGAGAATCCAAAACCACCAAGATCCTCAAGTCTATCTCGACGGAGTCGAAGTCGGCAATCCAACCCCTGCAGGGCGCGCACGTGATCCTCTAGTCAGACAGTTCAACAGCTCCGGCTGGCATCTGCCTGAAATAGGCTCATCCGACGCCCACTTCCTCGAACACGTCGGCTCAACCGCCACTTACTTCGACGGTCACACAGTCGGAGATTTACTCCGAGCAGTAAGAGACGGCAAAACCCACTCAATCGTCAACGAGTACGCACCAATTAGCCCTCGCAGGCTCTTAGCTCAGCAGGCTAGAGGTCTGTCTGCAACCCCACGCAAGCTTATCGGCAGAGCTTTCTCTGCTAAGATTTCGTGGTAAGCACCCTAAAGGAGTGGTAACAACTTGGTTCAGAATCCATACGAGCGACTAGGGGTAGTCCTAGTCGAGTTCCTCGTTGCCCGTGACGGCTATGAGGATGCAGTCAAAGCATGGGGGAATTACACCCTCAAAATCGAGCAGGTCATGTTCGATTTTCGTCCCCGGCACGAAGCCATTCAAGACGAATGGGATGTGCTCTACAACCAAGACAAAGACCGCTTCGTTCGCGAAGAGTTTGAGGCTTGGCAAGCTAAGCAGAATCAAGCTCATACTGATGAAGATCAGGCCATGGTCGCAGTCCTCGACTCGTACTACGAGGCGATAAAGGACCCCTATCTACGCTTCGAAGCAGCTGGTCGCGAACTGCTTACTGTCCTCGATTACCTCGGCGACAACGCAAGTGGAATTTTTCCACTTAGCTACGGGGAGGGTCGCAGGAATCTTCGCCACAACGGCGGCGTCGAAGAGGACAAACTCATTACCGCTTATGAGAATGTCCGCAAAATGCTCGCCAACCGCCACGATAGAAGAATCGCTTGAAACGATTTCTTCCACACAGCCCTCCCCTAAAAAGGAGGGCATTTTTTGGTCTCGAGAGGACAACTGATAGTTTTCCTCCTGTGGCGCTTCACCAAGCTAAGCTTGCCCTAAAAGGTTTGTTCGCTACTCTTCTTTCCTTAATATTTCTTGTTTGCGGTTTAGCAAACAAACTAGTCCATATTTCACTGTGAACACCTAGTTGTTTAAATACTAAAGTAGCCCTAGTTTTGGGTTTCCCATCTCAACGAGAGGATGAATTTATAATTCATTATTAACGCAGGCTCGTAAATAAAAGTGGCCTGCTCAAAGTGACAAAGAGAGCAGTCAAATTATTCACTGCGAATACTTGTCACGACGAGAAGCCACGAAGACTCTAAAAGAGTCTGTAGTGGCTTATAGTATTTGACATTTAGCCTCAAAAATGATATAATTACCCTCAAGATCATTAAAAAGAGAAGGTAAATTGTTCGAGCTCAACAGCAAGCACGTGGCGTCCTTGTACGCCCTCCTCATTTTCAGCCTCATCGGCCTCATCTTTGGCGACTCGTATCCAGAGTTCGCACTAAGCGAGCTTGTCCACTTCGCCGTTTTAACCGTTGCACTGCTCACTGTGCTCGGCTTCGAATTCAAAGACTTTCAGGAGCGACTGACCATCTCGGTCTTGGGGTCAATCGTGTTCGGGCTCTGTGCCACAACGACATCAGTCTTCGGTCACGAGTTTTCGCACAGCGTCTGGCTCGTGTTTCCGATTTTTGCTGTCATATACGCAACCTCCGCGGCGCTTTTTTTAGGCACTGCACTGGTTTGCGGCAGACAGCTCAAAAAGGTAACCGGCCGAACGCTGAAGAATCGGTTTGCCCCCCACCGTCGAACATAACCACTCTCAATTCCATTATTCTCC
>CAYQLK010000034.1:0-2657 GCA_964418515.1 uncultured Gammaproteobacteria bacterium
CCAAAATGTCTGCGGAAAGTCTGAACAATATTAAAGACTGGGTGTCGGATGCCGAATCTTTTGGCGATACCTGGAGTGGTGGTTACAAGAAAAGCTAAGGCCGCAAGTGTTCCAAATTTACCACCAAGATCATAGAAAAGAACACCGATTTCGTTACCATCGGCGATGCGAGCCACAAAAAAAGCGGCCGTAAGAATATTAATCGCTTGAAGAATATGGGCAAGAAAAAATAGTTTGATAACTAAGTGTTTGTTTTTGACCAGCCAAAGAAATACCTGATTAGAAAATGAGTTGAAAAAAATATCCATAATTATCTAACCATTATATTTACTTCTTTTTGTCTAGCTTATCTAACTTGAGAAGTTTGACTCCAAAATAAACAACCAAGGCAATAACCAAGAAATCGATACCAGTATTAATAAAACTTCCCCACATTATTTTGGCCTCTCCGATTGCAATGTAAGCGTCAGCAAGATTACCAGCAGCACCGAGTGCGACACCAAGAATAGGATTAATAATGTCTTCAACTAACGAAGAAACAAAACCTGACACGGCACCACCGAGAATAAAACCAACAGCTAGACCAACAACTCCTTGATCACGGACGAATTCAATAAAACCTTTCATAAAAATATTTCACCACCTTTCAATATGGTTGACCTGCGATTATTAAATAATAATTACTCGGATGTAGTTCCGTCAAAATGGGCTTCGTTAAGTTCGGCTTCTTCCTTGGTTACTCTAACGATCCCATCCTTATGTTCAGGTGGAGAATAAATAGTATAGAGCTTAAGTGGTTCAGTTTGTGAAGTATTAATAACATTATGATTTGAGCCAGCAGGAACAACGACTGCGTCACCATCTTTTACTTTGTGAATGGTGTCATCAATATGTACCTCACCTACGCCTTGTTCAAAACGAAAAAACTGATCACGGTCTGGATGGACTTCTGAACCAATTTCCTCCCCTACCTTAAGTGTCATTAAAACTAATTGAGAATTCTGTCCTGTATATAGGACCTTACGAAAATTATTATTATCTAGAGTTTGTCGTTCGATGTTGGTCTTGTAGCCTTTCATAATTGAATAAAAATTGTGAGGGATTTGTAACTAACTATATTCTACTACGCTTAGGCAATTGAGGTACTCGAAAGTTATCACAACGGCTAATTAATTTATTGATTGCGAAGGAGCTAAATAACCTGTAATGTTAGTTTAATGCCCTTTTATGGACCCAAACCAACCACCCGATCCGAATAATCCAACCCCACTTAACCCCTTACCTGTCCAACCCTCTGCTGGCGGAATAACAATAGATAGTATGATTACTGCACCTGTAACAACTGGAGATCAGATGCCTCCTGTTATGCCGGAAGCGCAAACACCACTCAACCCATTACCATTTCAACCAGAAATAGCTCAACCTCAGCTTCAGCAAGACCCCACCCCATCAAGCGGAGGTAGAGGTAAGAAAAAATTAATAATTATTGCCTCATCTGTTATTTTTGCTCTACTAGTAGCAGGTGGAGCTGGATATGTTTTGGGATTCTACCTACCCAACCGACCAGAGAATGTTTGGAAAACAGGAGTAGCCAGAACAGGAGAAGCGGTTGATCGAATCATTACAGCGTCGACCGAAAAAGGCAAACTTGATCAATACAAAAAATCGCAGATCTCAGGAGATCTTCAATTCAAAGACGCGGATGGTAAGTTTGTCGGCAAGTTCGATATTAAGTTCGATGATACCAAGGCGAACCTAGATACAAGCTTTAATTACGAAAACAGTCTGGGCGAAAAGGTTGATATTAACGGTAAGCTACTGGCTGAATTGGTAGAAGGTAGTAATTTCCCCAATATGTATCTGCAGTTATCAGGCTTTGCACCACTGGGTTTTGATGCAATTTTGCCTGGAATATCTGACCTAGACGGCAGGTGGATTGCAATTGAAGAACCGTTTCTTAAATCGCTAAATCTAACATTGCCTGAAGGTAATATAAATGAAAATAGTATTACATCCGACGATACGGCAGCTTTTGTGCGAACTATTTCTGCAACATCAAATAAATATTTGTTTTCGACGACACCTGAAACAGGGATTTTTGAGATGACGAAGTTCGTAGCCAAAGAAACGCTTGAAGATGGGATGGAAGCGTACCGATACGAGGTAAAAATTAACGACAAAAATGCAATTACTTATTGTAAAGACTTAGTCGAAAATCTTTTTGAATCAGAGTTATACAAAAAATTGCCTAACTTTAATCCTGACTCTATAAAGGTTGATAAGAATTATTCCTTGGAACAGTGTGATGATGCTTGGGGTGGTAGCCTAAAAAAACTAACAACTTATGATGTTTGGCTTGATACCAAATACAAACTATTCCATAAGATAAGAATCAAAGACGCTGACGACAATAAGGCATATACAGAAATTGGACAAATATATAAAGGCGGGGATGATATTTCTTTGTTTGTAAGGGACTACAAAAATGATCAGCCCAATGGATCACTAACGATAAACACTAATTTAAATACAAATACCACAAATGCCGAATTAGAATTTTCTGATGAGGGATCCACAATTGTAATGACAATGGAAGCAAAGCTTTATGACGGGGCTATAGATGTTTCTAAGCCTTTGGACGCAGTACAAATAGAAGA
>CAYQLK010000035.1:0-2557 GCA_964418515.1 uncultured Gammaproteobacteria bacterium
ACTAAAGGCAATTGAGGGATATGGAAAACAAAAAGGCGTTCGCAGTGAAATATTGGACTTGTTAGTTTGCTTAACAGCAAACGGAAGAGAACCACTACAGGTAAAAACGATAGGAGGATGAGGGCTTGATACTTTCATGAAAAGTTAAGGTAAAATTAAGCAGAAATTAATAAAATATGAAAGTGAAAATATTACTAGTTGAAGATGAGATTAAGCTTGCAAATGCAACAAGGCGGGCTTTGGAGTTGCAGAAATATATTGTTGACGTAGCTTACGATGGCGACAAGGGGCTAGATCTGGCACTGGGAGAAAAATATGATTTGATGATTCTTGATTTGATGTTGCCAGAAATAGATGGACTAGAAATCTGCAAAACTGTAAGAGAAGAAAAAATAACAACTCCAATACTGATGCTTACTGCTAAGGGTCAAGTCAGCGACAAGGTAATTGGACTGGATGCGGGAGCTGACGACTATATGGTTAAGCCTTTTTCTTTTGAGGAGTTGTTTGCCAGAGTTAGAGCCTTGTCTCGCAGAACTGTAAAAAACAAAGATCAAGTACTTAAAGTAAAAAACCTAACATTGGACACAAACACTTCTAAAGTAAAAATGAATAATTCCCCTATCGAATTGTCACCGAGAGAGTTTGCGATTTTGGAATATTTGATGAGGAATAAAAATATTGTTGTGAGCAAACAGCAAATTGTTAATAATGTTTGGAATTACGAAACCGATATTCTACCAACAACAATTGAAGTACATATTAAACATTTAAGAGATAAAATAGATGGAGTTTTTGGAACCGACCTTATTCGGACTGTTAGAGGGTTTGGGTATGAATTAAATGATGAAGAGTAATCCTTTTGACACGGCGCGTGTACAACTGACTGTTTGGTATGTGCTGATTATTTTTGTAATCAGCGGACTGTTCAGTGTGGCTTTTTATCAAGCCGCGACTAAGGAGATCGACAACATAATTGAAAGACTAAAGTTCGAAGAACTACGAGGAGAGATTGAACTATTCCGAATACTAAAACAACCTAGCGCGCCAACAATTGAAGATTTGCAGCAACATAAAGAACGAACAATGGTATCGCTTATCGCAGCAAATGGAGCAATACTAATTGTCACTGCAGGATTTGGTTATTGGCTGGCGGGAAGAACACTAAAACCTATTAAGACAATGGTTGAAGATCAAAATCGGTTTATTTCTGACGCTTCACATGAACTGCGAACACCGATTGCAACATTAAGAGCGGAGATGGAAGGTGGGCTAATGGAGAGAAAAATAACCGACTCCTCTGCTCGCAAACTGGTAAACAGCAATCTTGAGGAATTAAGCAGACTGCAGAATCTGACGAATAACTTGTTGTCTCTTACTGGTTTGGGGTTAGGCAAAAACCATAAAGAAAAGAAAGAAAATATTAATGTTGCTGAAATAGTTGATGTTGCAAAAAATAGAGTTAATGCCCTAGCAAAAGCTAAATCAATAAAAATTACAGCAAAAATATCATCACAAAAATTAAAAGTTTCGGGAAACAAAGAAAACTTAACAGAGCTAATAACGATTCTAATGGAAAATGCGATTAAATATAGTCCGCAAAAATCTGCAGTAACAATTGATGTAAAAAAACTGACTAAAAAAGTTGAAATAGTAATTACGGACCAAGGAATGGGAATAGCTAAAGACGAACAAGAAAAAATATTTGAAAGATTCTATCGCACCGACAAATCAAGATCTACCACTGAGGGTTTTGGGTTGGGACTATCGATTGCCAAAAAAATAATTGACGACCACTTTGGAACAATTGAGGTTAAGAGTAAAAACGGAAAAGGTTCGACTTTTATCGTAACTCTGCTTGAGAATAACTCCTGATGTTTTGGCGTTTAAGCGATTGTTAAGAAAAAATAGCTAGAATCAATTGTAATAAATAGAAGGAGGTGAAACCAAAAAATGGCCGATGAAAACGAGAAAAAAGATGCTTGTGATTGCAGCTGCGGTAATTGCTGTTAGCGGAGGAGTAATCGGGTCTTCGAAAACTTATGCACAGGGTTTGGAGAGATCCGACGATCCAATGTCATCACTAGTTACGAGGATTGCAGAGAGGTTTAATCTAAACAAAGATGAGGTTAAACAGGTGTTTGACGCTGAACTCGACGAACACCACAGAAGAATGCAGGAAAAAGCTGCTACAGATCTCACTAAACTAGTTGAGGACGGCAAAATTACTGAAGCCCAAAAACAACTTATTATCGATAAACGCAGCGAACTACACGTAAGCCATATGAGCGCAATGGCAGATCTTAAAGGATTGAGCGCACAAGAAATTAGGGCGGCAATGGAAAAACAAAAATCAGAGTTGGAAAAGTGGGCAAAGGATAATGGAATTGAGCCAAAATATGTTTACGGTAATATGGGAAAAATGGGACTTGGTGGCGGAATGCGAGGAGCTCATTTTTTCGGCAAGTAATCGAAAACACAAAAGAGATTTGTTAATCTCAATACAGTCCATACACTAAAATAGCTCTCGGCAAAAAAAGTCGGGAGTTATTTTTTT